>NZ_JBSFDP010000008.1:0-285115 GCF_053593975.1 Streptomyces sp. NPDC002004 | reverse complement strand
TTGATAGGCCGGATCTGGAAGCACCGTGAGGTGTGAAGGTGACCGGTACTAATAGGCCGAGGGCTTGTCCTCAGTTGCTCGCGTCCACTGTGTTGGTTCTGAAACCACGAACAACCCCACCCCCGTGATATGTGCCGGGGGTGGTGCGGTTGACAGTTTCATAGTGTTTCGGTGGTCATAGCGTGAGGGAAACGCCCGGTTACATTCCGAACCCGGAAGCTAAGCCTCACAGCGCCGATGGTACTGCAGGGGGGACCCTGTGGGAGAGTAGGACGCCGCCGAACAAATTTTGAGAAGGCCCCGCACCTCAGGTGCGGGGCCTTCTGCCTTTTCCGGTACGTAATTCCGGACAGCTCTTAGGGGGCGCCCCATGCGGGGCGCCCCCTTTTTTTTGTACTTGAGAGGCCTCTCTTTGTATTTCAGAGGCGTCCGGCTGCCTTGAGCGCCAGGTATGCGTCCGCCAGCGCCGGAGCCAGGTCCTGCGGCGTTGCGTCGACGACCGTGACACCGTGCCGGGTCAGTTGTTCGGCCACCCGGCGACGATCGGCGTGCGCCTGTGCCGCCGACGCAGCGTCGTACACCGCCTCCGCCGTGCCCCTCGATGCCGCCATCGCCTCGATATGAGGATCGGCCACCGATGCGAGCAGCACGGTATGGCGCTTGGTGAGCTGGGGAAGGACGGGCAGCAGCCCCTCTTCCACGGGGGCTGCGTCCAGGCTGGTCAGCAGAACGATGAGTGAACGGCGCGGCGCGGCGCGAAGCGCCTGTGAAGCGAGACCGCCGGCGTTCGTCTCGATCAGTTCCGGTTCCAGCGGAGCCATCGCGTTGACGAAGGCGGGAAGCAGCTCACCCGCGGCCCGCCCCTGCACGAGGGCCCGTACCCGGCGGTCGTACGCCAGAAGATCGACGCGGTCGCCGGCCCGGGAGGCCAGGGCCGCGAGGAGCAGGGCGGCGTCCATGGAGGCGTCGAGCCGAGGAGCGTCGCCGACACGGCCGGCGGAGGTGCGGCCGGTGTCCAGGACCAGGAGGATGTGTCGGTCCCGCTCGGGACGCCAGGTGCGCACCGCGACCGAGGACTGGCGGGCCGTGGCGCGCCAGTCGATGGAGCGGGTGTCGTCGCCGGGCACGTACTCGCGGAGGCTGTCGAACTCCGTGCCCTCCCCGCGGGTCAGGACGCTGGTACGGCCGTCCAGTTCACGGAGCCGTGCCAGTTTGGACGGCAGGTGCTTGCGGCTGTGGAAGGGCGGAAGGACCCGCACCGTCCAGGGGACCTCATGGCTGCCCTGGCGGGCGTACAGGCCCAGGGGCCCGTACGAGCGGATCGTGACACGGTCGGCCCGGCGGTCGCCGCGGCGGGTGGGGCGCAGGCGTGTCGTGAGACGGCGGCGCTCACCGGGCGGCACCGTGACGCGATGCCGGGATGCCTCCATCTCGGTGCCGGGCCGCCAACTGCTCGGCGGCCAGCCGTCGCGGAGCAGCGCGCGCAGCGGACGGCGCGAGGGGTTGGTGACGGTCAGGGTCACGTCGGCGGGGTCGCCGAGGCGTACCGAGGTGTCTCCGGAGCGCGTCAGACCCAGTCGGCGCACCGGCGCGGCCAGCGCGAAGTCGCAGGCGCAGGCCAGGGCCAGCGGGGCGTTCACGGCGAGGATGCCTGTCCAGCTCGGTTCCCAGATGCCGACGGGGATCGAGCCGAGCGCCGCGAGGAACGCGGCGCGTCCGGTGAGTGCCATGGGTCCCTCGGCTCAGCGGGGTACGGGGACGTGGGCGAGGATCGCGGTGATCACGGAGTCGGCGGTGACGCCCTCCATCTCCGCCTCGGGGCGCAGCTGGATGCGGTGCCGCATCGTCGGAAGGGCGAGCGCCTTCACATCGTCCGGGATGACGTAGTCGCGGCCCGTCAGCCAGGCCCAGGCGCGGGCCGCGGACAGCAGGGCCGTCGCGCCGCGCGGGGAGACGCCGAGCGTGAGGGACGGCGACTCGCGGGTGGCGCGGCAGATGTCGACGACGTACGCGGTGATCTCCGGAGAAACGGTTGTCTTCGCGACGGCGGCGCGGGCGGCTTCCAAGTCGGCGGCGTTCGCGACGGGGCGTACGCCGGCGGCGTGCAGATCACGCGGGTTGAAGCCCTCGGCATGGCGGGTCAGGACGTCGATCTCGTCCTGACGGGTCGGCAGCGGCACCGTGAGCTTCAGCAGGAAGCGGTCCAGCTGGGCCTCGGGGAGGGGGTAAGTGCCCTCGTACTCGACGGGGTTCTGCGTCGCGGCCACGAGGAACGGCTCGGGCAGCGGGCGCGGGGTGCCGTCGACGGTGACCTGGCGTTCCTCCATCGCTTCGAGGAGGGACGACTGCGTCTTGGGCGGGGTGCGGTTGATCTCGTCGGCGAGCAGCAGGTTGGTGAAGACCGGGCCGGGCTGGAAGGAGAACTCGGCGCTGCGGGTGTCGTAGACGAGGGAGCCGGTGACGTCGCTCGGCATCAGGTCGGGCGTGAACTGGACGCGCTTGGTGTCGAGTTCCAGCGACGCGGCCAGCGCACGCACGAGCAACGTTTTCGCCACCCCGGGGACTCCTTCAAGGAGAACGTGTCCGCGGCACAGGAGGGCGACGACGAGGCCGGTGACGGCGGGGTCCTGGCCGACCACGGCCTTGGCGATCTCCGCGCGCAGTGCCTCCAGGGAGGCGCGTGCGTCGTGGGACTGCCCGGTGGGCCCGGCATTGTCAGTGGTCGGGTCCGTCATGAATGGCGTACCTCTCTTTCGAGGGCGTCGAGTTGGTCGGCGAGTGCGATCAGGGCCGCGTCGTCGCGGGGCGGCGGTCCGAAGAGGAGGGTGTGCAGGTCCTGGCCGGGGCGGTCGAGCCGGGAGGTCAGGGCGGGAAGGAGCGACTCCTGCGTGTGCGCCTGCGCGGGGGACACGCCGACAAGGGGCGCGAGCCGGGTGCGTGTGGCGTTGCGCAGGGCCGAGGCGGCGCGATCGCGGGCGTCGGCCTTGCGGTAGAGGCGGGCGCGGCCTTCGACGGTCTCGGAGGCGCGGATCGCGACGGGGAGACGTTCGGCGACGAGGGGGCCGAGGCGTCGGCCGCGCCAGAAGGCGACGAGGACGACGGCGATGGTGAGCTGCAGGGTGCCCCAGAGCCAGCCCGAGGGGATCAGGTCGAAGAAGCTGCGGCGGCCCGTGTCGTCGGCCGTCATGTCGGAGAGCGAGGGGAGGTACCAGACCAAGTGGGGTCGGGAACCGAGCAGTTGGAGGGCGAGCGAGGCGTTGCCCTGCTCGTCGAGACGGTCGTTGGTGAGGATGTCCGCGGCGCCGAGTACGACCGTGTCGCCGCCGTGCGTGGCGGGGATGCGCACGACGGTCGGCAGGCCGCCGCTGGGGTAGCAGGAGTCCACGGCGGGCAGCGAGGTGTGGTAGCGGATGCCGCCGGTGTCGGCGTCGCCGGCGCGCCTGGCGGCGGGCAGGTCGCAGTGCGGAGCGAGCGTCGACTCGGTGCTCGGGGCGGCGTCCGCGGAGACCCCCGGAGCCAGGGTGCCGACGGACGGGATGTCGGGGGCGACGAGGACGGTGCGGCCGCCGGAGCCGGTGAACGCCGCCCGCAGACGGCCCTGCTGACGGTGCGTGAGAAGGTCGGGGACCGCCACCAGCAGTGTGGTGTCGGGGCCGGCCGCGGCGCGGGCCTCGTCGAAGCGGGTGACGACGCGGGTGGACACGCCGTGCGGGGCGAGGAGTTCGGCGACCGCCCGGCTGCCGGAGGGGTCGGCGGAGCGTGGATCGAGGCGGCCGTGCTGGGCTCCGGAGCGGACCACGGCCAGAGCGACGGCGGCCGCGAGGAGGATCAGCAGGGCGAGCACCGGGCCGCGTGTGCGCGTCCACACCTGGCGGGCGCGCGGCGACGTCGACGTGGTGGGCGCGCCGGGAGCGGGCGGGAGCGTGGTGGTCCGGGTCATGCGCCCGCGCCTCCGCTCGGGGTGCCGGGGGCTTCATCGGCCGCGCCGGCGGCGCTCGCCGTGAGGACGGGCTTTGTGCGCTCCAGTTCCTCGTCGAGCGCGGTGAGCCGGTGGTACGCGGCCTCGTCGGCGGTGCGGCCACCGTATGTGACGTCGTCGAACTCGCGGGCGGCGGCGCGCAGTCGGTCCGTGTGCGAAGGAAGGGAGCGGCCCGCTTCCGCGGCTGCCTCGTCGGCGGTGCGGCCGGGGCGGACGTCGAGGAGGGCGCGCTCCTCCAGGGAGCGTACGACGGCGCGCATCCGCTCCTGGAGGGCCTGGCTCCAGTGGCCCTGGGCGGCGTGCGCCTCAGCGGCGGCCCGGTGCTCGGCGGCGCTGCGCGGGCGGTCGTCGAAGAGCGGTGCGGACGACGACGGGGCCCGGTGGGGTGTGCCGAGACGCCACCACAGGGCAGCCATGACCGCGACGACGACCAGCACGATGACCACGAGTCCGACCGCACCGCCCGGGCTGGCGCCCGACGCGGCGTCGAACAGGCCCTCGACCCACTCCCAGAAGCGGTTGAGGGCGCGCTGGAACAGGCTCGGGTCGTTCTCGTGGTACATCCGCTTGGACAGCTCGCGCTTGGCGGCCTCCCGCGCGGGATCGCGCGCGATCGTCACCGGCGGCTCGTCGCCGGAGCCTGCCCGTAGAAGCGCCGCGGCGAGCATTCCCCCCGTCGAGGTCACGCCATCAGCTCCCCGGGACGGTGCCGGGGGCGGCGGTGCCGTGGTTCTCGACACCGGCCGCGCGGGCCAGCTCCAGGTCGAGCGCCTCACGGCGGATCCGCCGGTCGATGTACAGGAGCACGGTCACCCCGGCGATGATGGGCAGCGTCAGCGTGCGGCCGACCATCGTGCCGATGCCGGTGACGACGAGGAACGTCCAGCCCACGCTGCCGCTGCCGTTCAGGAACCCGGCTATGCCGTCGCCGGAGACCGCGCCCGCGACGAGGGTGAACGGAATCACGATGATCGCCGCGATGATGTCGGCGACCACGACGGCCAGCAGCTGGATGCCGAAGATCCGCCACCAGGAGCCGCGGACGAGCTTCACGGAGCGGCCCATCGACTTCAGGACGCCCTGCTTCTCCAGCATCAGCGCGGGCGAGGCGAGGGAGAAGCGGATCGTCAGCCAGACCGCCACCACCATGGCGCCGAGCGCGCCGAGGAAGGCCAGGGCGATCCCCGCGTCGGTGCTGCCCGAGGCGGCCACCGCGACACCGGGCACGATGCCCAGGGTGAGGATCACGCCGGCGATGAGCGGGAGGAGCAGCGTCAGGCCGAGCAGCCTGAGCAGCCGCGGCCGGGCGTCGCGCCAGGCCTCGCCGACGGTCACCGGCTTCCCCAGGACCGCCCGGCTCATGACCATGGTGAGCATGGCCGTCGCGATGATCGTGCCGAGCAGTGCGATCACCGCGACGACGGCGGAGTTCAGCATGGTGTCGCCCATGGCGCGGCTGAGGTCGCCGACGGAGGCGTTCGGATCGCTGAGGGTGCTCGAGTCGGCGGTGTTCCTCAGCGCCAGGCCCTGTACGAGGACGGTCGCGAGCTGGATGACGGCGGCGACGGTCAGCGAGATGCCGAGCACGCTGCGCCAGTAGGTGCGCATGGTCGACACGGCGCCGTCGAGGATCTCGCCGAGGCCCAGCGGCCGCAGCGGGATGACACCGGGCTTGGCCGCGGGCGGCCGGCCCTGCCAGGCACCCCAGCCGTAGCCCCCGGCGGGGCCGGGTCCGCCCCAGCCGCCGGGACCGCCCTGACCCGGACCGCCCCAACCGCCGGGACCCTGAGCGCCCCCGCCCGGACCGGGCGGCGGGGCCTGGGCCGGGCCCTGAGGGCCTGGCGAGGACCAGGAGGCGGGCGGCGGCTGCTGCTTCGACCACGTGGCTCCGGGACCGGCGCCCTCGGAGCCGGCACCCGGCTCCTGTCCGCCCGGGGCCGGTCCGGTGCCGTCGGCGGGCTCGGCGGGGCGCGGCTCTCCCGGCTCCCGGCCGTCTCCGCCGGAGGGGTCAGATCCGGGCGAGGCCCAGCCCGGAGTGTCGTTCATCGTCGCTCCTTCACGGTGCCCGTCCGCGGTCGCGGCAGCAGGTTGCCAGCCATCGTGTCACGCTGTGCCCGGCAACGTACCGGGGGTCGAGCGGGCTGCACACCTTCAATTGTCCGTCGGGTACGGGGCAGACTGAGCGGATGGCTGATCAGTACGCGCGACCCGGTGAGGACATACCGGCCACGGACATCCCCGCGATCAGATGGGACGAGCCACCCGAAGGACCCGTACTGGTCCTTCTCGATCAGACCAGGCTGCCCGCAGACGAGGTCGAGCTGGTGTGCACCGACGCCCCGGCGCTCGTCCAGGCGATCCGCACGCTCGCCGTCCGCGGAGCACCTCTGCTGGGGATCGCCGGGGCCTACGGCGTCGCGCTCGCCGCCGCACGGGGCTTCGACGTGGAGGAGGCCGCCGGGGCACTGGCCGGCGCACGGCCCACCGCCGTGAACCTCGCGCACGGCGTGCAGCGGGCGCTGACCGCGTACCGCACCGCGATCGCCGACGGCAGCGGACGTGAAGGGGCCGCAGATGCGGCGCTCGCCGAGGCGAAGGACCTGCACGCGGAGGACGCCGCGGCCAGCCAACGGATGGCCGCGCACGGCCTGGCACTCCTCGACGAGCTGCTGCCCGGCGGCAATCACCGGATCCTCACCCACTGCAACTCCGGATCGCTGGTGTCAGGGGGCGAGGGCACGGCGTTCGCGGTGGCGCTCGCGGCGCACCGGGCAGGACGGCTGCGCCGGCTGTGGGTCGACGAGACACGGCCGCTGCTCCAGGGCTCCCGGCTCACGGCCTACGAGGCGGCACGCACCGGGATGGCGTACACGCTGCTCACGGACAACGCGGCGGGATCACTGTTCGCGGCGGGCGAGGTGGACGCGGTCCTGATCGGGGCGGACCGGATCGCGGCGGACGGTTCGGTGGCGAACAAGGTGGGCAGCTATCCGCTCGCGGTGCTGGCCCGCTATCACCATGTGCCGTTCATCGTGGTGGCGCCCGTGACGACCGTGGACCCGGACACGGCGGACGGTGCCTCCATCGAGGTGGAACAGCGACCCGGCCACGAGGTGACGGAGGTGCCGGTGCCCCAGGTGCCGCTCGTGCCGGTGGCCGGGCTGGAAGCAGGCAGCGGGGTCCCCGTGGCGCCGCTGGGGACACAGGCGTACAACCCGGCATTCGACGTGACGCCGCCCGAGCTGGTGACGGCCGTCGTCACCGAGCAGGGCACCGTTTCCCCCGTGACGGCCGAGGCACTGGCAGGGCTGTGTGCCAGGTCACGCCACAGATAACGATTGGCTAATGGGATGATGTCGTTTATGAAGGGACGAGTCCTTGTCGTCGACGACGACACCGCACTGGCCGAGATGCTCGGGATTGTGCTGCGTGGTGAAGGTTTCGAGCCGTCGTTCGTGTCCGACGGTGACAAGGCGCTTGCCGCATTCCGCGAGACCAAGCCCGATCTGGTGCTGCTGGACCTGATGCTCCCCGGCCGGGACGGCATCGAGGTGTGCCGCCTGATCCGGGCCGAATCCGGCGTGCCGATCGTCATGCTCACCGCCAAGAGCGACACAGTCGACGTGGTGGTGGGCCTGGAGTCGGGAGCGGACGACTACATCGTCAAGCCGTTCAAGCCCAAGGAGCTCGTCGCCCGCATCCGTGCGCGGCTGCGGCGCTCCGAGGAACCCGCACCGGAGCAGCTCGCCATCGGTGACCTCGTCATCGACGTGGCCGGGCACTCCGTGAAGCGGGACGGCCAGTCGATCGCGCTCACCCCGCTCGAGTTCGACCTGCTGGTCGCGCTCGCCCGCAAGCCGTGGCAGGTGTTCACCCGCGAGGTCCTGCTCGAGCAGGTGTGGGGCTACCGCCACGCGGCCGACACGCGCCTGGTGAACGTACACGTGCAGCGGCTGCGCTCCAAGGTCGAGAAGGACCCGGAGCGGCCCGAGATCGTGGTCACCGTGCGTGGCGTCGGATACAAGGCCGGACCGAGCTGACATGTCCAGGGACGACAGTGCCGTCCCGGCCCCCGGCACGCCCGGGGGCCCCTCGGGGCGGCCTGTCGGCCACATATCGGCGGCGGCCCGCCTGAGACGGCTGATCGACAGCGGACTGCTGCTCCAGGGCGGAGTGAAGGGCAGCCCCGTGCTGCGGCTGTTCATGCGCTGGGTGCGGCGGCCGCTGCTGCCCGCCGTGCGGCTCTGGCGGCGCAACATCCAGCTGAAGGTCGTCGCGACGACACTGCTGATGTCGCTCGGAGTGGTCCTGCTGCTCGGCTTCGTCGTCATCGGCCAGGTACGCAACGGCCTGCTCGACGCCAAGGTGAAGGCCTCGCAGAGCCAGGCCGACGGCGGCTTCCGCGCCGCAAAGGACACGGCCGACTCGGCGAGCGGCCGAGGACCGGACGCCACCGCGCCCGACGGCCACACCGAGCAGAACGCCGCGGTGTGGATGAACAAACTGGTCGAACAGCTCTCCAGCGGCGGCCAGAGCGCGTTCGACGTGGTCACGCTCAGCCCCGGGGGCGACGGCGACGCCGGCAGCGTGCGGGCGCCGCGCGGATCCGGCGGCGTCGACCCGCTGCAGAGCGTTCCGGAGGACCTGCGCCGCCGCGTCGCGCAGACCACCGGCGCATCCCAGAGCTACACCCGCATCACCTTCGTCGACGGCCAGGAACCCGAGCCCGCCCTGGTGATCGGCAAACAGCTCAGCGACCCCCACAGCGACCCGTACCAGCTGTACTACCTCTTCCCGCTCACGCAGGAGGAGAAGTCGCTGAGCCTGGTCAAGGGCACGCTGGCGACCGCCGGCCTGTTCGTCGTGGTGCTGCTCGGCGCCATCGCCTGGCTGGTGGTGCGCCAGGTCGTCACCCCCGTACGCATGGCCGCCGGCATCGCCGAGCGGCTGTCCGCCGGACGCCTCCAGGAACGGATGAAGGTCACCGGCGAGGACGACATCGCCCGCCTCGGCGAAGCCTTCAACAAGATGGCATCCAACCTTCAGCTCAAGATCCAGCAGCTGGAGGACCTGTCACGGATGCAGCGCCGGTTCGTCTCGGACGTGTCGCACGAGCTGCGGACGCCGCTGACGACCGTACGGATGGCCGCGGACGTCATCCACGAGGCGCGCGAGGACTTCGACCCGGTCACCGCCCGGTCCGCCGAACTGCTCGCCGACCAGCTCGACCGGTTCGAGTCGCTGCTCGCCGACCTGCTGGAGATCAGCCGGTTCGACGCGGGAGCAGCGGCCCTGGAGGCCGAGCCGATAGACCTGCGCGAGGTCGTGCGCCGGGTCGTCGACGGCGCCGCGCCGCTCGCCGAGCGCAAGCACACCCACATACGCATCGTCGGTGACCAGCAGCCCGTGGTCGCCGAGGCCGATGCGCGGCGCGTCGAACGCGTGCTGCGCAACCTCGTCGTCAACGCCGTGGAGCACGGCGACGGCAAGGACGTCGTCGTACGGCTCGCCGCGGCGGGCGGTGCGGTCGCCATCGCGGTGCGGGACTACGGCGTGGGCCTCAAGCCCGGCGAGGCGACCCGCGTCTTCAGCCGCTTCTGGCGCGCCGACCCGGCACGCGCCAGGACCACCGGAGGCACGGGCCTCGGGCTGTCCATCGCCCTCGAGGACGCGCGGCTGCACGGCGGCTGGCTGCAGGCCTGGGGCGAACCCGGGGGCGGCTCACAGTTCCGGCTGACGCTGCCGAGGACGGCGGACGAGCCCCTGCGCGGGTCCCCGATACCCCTGGAACCCGACGACTCGCGGCGCAACCGCGGACGCCGCGGCGGCGCCGGCACGCCGCAGGGCGGCATGAGCGCCCGCGCCACGGTGCCTCCGCAGGCGCCCGCAGGTGCGACGGCGGTCGGCAGCCGCATGGGGGCACGCACCTCCATACCCCCGCGGCTGCCCACGAGCACGGCGCCCACACCGACGGCTGACCCGACGGCGCTGCCGGGGAACGGCGCCCGCGTCGTGCCGCGGGCCACGAACGAGGCCGACAGCGCGGCACCCGCGCAGAACGGCGCGGCCGACGGGCCCGCCGACGACAGTCAGACGGGGCGCACCACAGGCGGGGCTTCCGCCGACGGATCGGCCCCGGGCAGGGAAGGGGAGGCCGCTCGTGGGCGGTGAGCGGTGGTCCCGACGACGGCGCACGATCCGCACCGGAGTCGCCCTCGGGTGCGGCGCCGCGCTGCTGGCCGGCTGCGCGTCGATGCCGGACAGCGGAGACCTGCGCGGTGTGGAGGCCTCGCAGCGGCCCGACTCCCAGGTGCGGGTGTTCGCGATGCCGCCACGGGACAACGCGTCCCCGTTCGAGATCATGCAGGGCTTCCTGGAGGCACTGACCAGCGACGACCCGCAGTTCGACATGGCGCGCAAGTACCTGACGAAGGACGCGTCGAAGAACTGGCACCCGGACCGTTCCACGACGATCCTCGCCGACGGCCCCAACACCAGCGCCGACCGGGTCGGCAACGGCACGGAGGGCGGTCGCACCTACACACTGAGCGGCCGCAGGGTCGCCCGCGTCGACGGGCAGCAGGCATACGAGCCCGCCGGGGGGACGTTCGGCGAAACCGTGCACCTCACCCAGGAGGACGGCCCCGACGGCCGGCAGTGGCGGATCGACGCGCCGCCGGCGGGCGCCGTGCTCGGACAGTCCGACTTCGAGCGGATGTACCAGCCCGTCAACAAGTACTACTTCGCGCTCGGTTCACCGTCCCGGGAGAGCGGCCCCGAAGGACTCGTCGCCGACCCCGTGTTCGTACGCCAGCGCGGTGTCGACCCGCTGACACAGACCGTGCGGTCGCTGCTCGACGGGCCCACCCACTGGCTCAACCCCGTGGTGCGCTCAAGCTTCCCGACCGGTACACGGCTCAAGGACGGCGTCAAAGAACTGGCGCCCGACGACGAGAACAAGCTGAAGGTGCCGCTGAACGCACGCGCCGACCGGGTCGGGCAGAAGCAGTGCCTCGAAATGGCCGCCCAACTCCTCTTCACCCTGCAGGACCTGGCGTCGACGGCTGTCGACCAGGTGGAACTGCAAGGGTCGAACGGTTCCCAGCTGTGCGTGCTCGGCGCCGACCGCGCCGAGACCATCGCACCGCACCGCACCGCCGGCCGCGCCGACTACCAGTACTTCCTCGACGCCAAGAGCCGACTGGTGCGCCTGCCCGGAAACGGTGGCGGCGGCAGCCCCGAACCCGTACCGGGACCCTTCGGCAAGGACGACCGGGCGTGGCGCGCGGTCGCCGTGTCCCGCGACGAGGACCGCGCGGCCGGCGTGTCCATGGACGGACGGCAGCTGTACGTCGGTGCGCTCGTCTCCGGCGCCTCGCTCGGGGACCCGGTGGTGCGCAGCCACGCCAAGGAGGAGAAGGACGCGCTGACGGCGCCCAGTTGGGACGGCCGCGGCGACCTGTGGGTGGCCGACCGGGATCCCAAGAGTCCGCGGCTGCTCATGCTGGAGCAGGGCGGCGGGACGCCGCTCGAGGTGAAGACGCCGGGCCTTGACGCGTCGCGCATCGAAGCGGTGCGGGTGGCCGCCGACGGTGTGCGCATCGCGCTGCTCGTGGAGGAGAACGGCAAGCGGACGCTGCGGATCGGCCGTGTCGAACGACAGGGAGACGCGGGCCGTCCGTCCGACGTGGCCGTCGTCGAAACCCGGCCCGCCGCACCGCAGATGGAGGACGTCACCGCCATGTCCTGGGCAGGCAGCAGCCGTCTCGTCGTGGTCGGGCGCGAGTCCGGCGGCGTGCTCCAGATGCGGTACATCCAGTGCGACGGCTCCGCGCCGACGGCCGGACTCCTTCCCGGCCTCACCGGTGTCAAGGCCATCACCGCATCCGACGACGACCGGCTCCCCCTGGTCGCCCAGTCCGATGACGGAATCGTCCGCCTCCCGCCGGGCGCGGCCTGGCAGACGGTGCTCAAGGACGGGACGGCACCGGTTTACCCCGGGTGAGCGCCCCGCCCCCGGGCCCGGCGTGAAGGGGTGGGCGTCCTGCCCCGGACCACGGCCCGAAGGGGCGAGGAGCCCGCCCCGGGTCACGGCCTCGGCGGTGCGCGCCGTGCGCAAGGCCGCTCTGCGCCGTGCACGAGGCCGCTCTCCGGGGCGAGCGCACCCGCGAGGGCGGCCGGGTCGGCAACGGATCCCCGCCGTGCCGGACGCGGGCCCGCCCCGGCACATCACCGACTTGTCATCAGGTCTCGGCCCTCTTGTCCACAGGGGTGGCACCACCCCGCTCCCGTGGGCAGAGTGGTCCACATGCGGGGGTGGTGGCAGGACATCGCCGATCTCGTGTTGCCGGGAGCGTGCGCGGGATGCGGTACGCAGCGCACGGCGCTGTGCTCCAGGTGCCGGGACGCGGTGAGGGAGCGCGTGCCGCGAAGGGTGCGCCCCGATCCGGAGCCCGTGGGGCTGCCGGTGGTGCACGCGGCGGCGCCGTACGCGGACGCGGTGCGGGCCGTGCTGCTCGCGCACAAGGAGCGCGGCGCACTGGGCCTCGCCCGGCCGCTGGGGTCGGCGCTGGCGAGGGCGGTGCGGTGCGGGGCGGAGGGGGGAGGGGAGGGGGGTGGGGGAGCCCCACCCGGCCCGGAGCGCCCCTGGCTCCTCGTCCCCGTCCCCTCCTCCCCCCAGGCCGTCCGCGCGCGGGGCCACGACCCCACACGGCGGATCGCGCTCGCCGCTGCGGGTGAGTTGCGGCGGGCGGGGGTGCGGGCACGGATGGTCGCGGTGCTGCGGCAGCGGCGGGCGGTGGCCGACCAGGCGGGGCTGGACGCGCGGGAGCGGCTGGCCAATCTGGACGGGGCGCTCGAGGTGGCGGCAGGGGGTGTCGGGCTCATCACCCGAGGGGCCGCGATCGTGCTCGTGGACGACCTGATGACCACGGGCGCGTCATTGGCGGAGGCAGCGCGTGCATTACGTGCCGTGGGCACCGAAAATGGGATCAGCGGAGCCGTGGTGGCCGCTTCTCCGGATTCTTTCGAAATAAACAGAAAGTGAAGGGGATCTTGTGTCCTCGCAGGTGGCGACGAGGTCAATTCACCTGAACGGAGGTACGCCCCAGTAGAGGGTGACGACATCCGTCCGGGCGAGATATGTTCGGGTGTGAGGAAAGGCGGGTAGCCGCCCCTCCACTAATCACATTGCTGTGCCCTGGGGTTTTTCCGCTATCACCCGGGGCAGTGGGGTGGAGAGCTCGCCCACGGGGGAGGAGGAGGTGGAAGCACCGAGTCCGAGGCTCCGGCACGTCGTACGGAGCCTGTGCACAAGGGAGACGCTCCGCCGGTACAGCGGAGCAATCCGGGAACGGAGTTCTGCGTGGACATCGTCGTCAAGGGCCGCAAGACCGAGGTGCACGAGCGCTTCCGAAAGCACGTGGCCGAGAAGCTGAAGCTGGAGAAGATCCAGAAGCTCGATGGCAAGGTGATCAGCCTCGACGTCGAGGTGTCCAAGGAGCCCAACCCCCGACAGGCCGACCGCTCCGACCGGGTGGAGATCACGCTCCACTCACGCGGTCCGGTGATCCGGGCGGAAGCCGCGGCCAGCGACCCCTACGCGGCGCTGGACCTGGCGACGGAGAAGCTCGAGGCGCGGATGCGCAAGCAGCACGACAAGCGTTTCAGCCGTCGCGGCGCAGGCAGGGTCTCGGCCGCCGAAGTGGCCGACCTCGTCCCCGACGCCGCCCGGCTCAACGGAGACGGGACGCTCGCACGGGAAGAGGAGCCCGACGGCGTGCCCGTCATGAAGATGGGATGCCTTGAGGTCCAGGGCGAAGGACCGCTCGTCGTACGCGAGAAGACCCACACTGCAGCCCCGATGTCGCTCGACCAGGCGCTCTACGAGATGGAGCTGGTGGGGCACGACTTCTATCTGTTCGTCGACTCCGAGACGAAGGAGCCGAGCGTCGTGTACCGACGACACGCCTATGACTACGGCGTCATTCACCTTGCCCCGGACGTCATGGCCAGCCGGGCCGAATCCGCCGGCGCAGGCGGTGTGATCGGCGGCTGAATTCCCGGGTGACCACGGAAGGTGACCACAGAACCGGTGCCCCTGGTGAGCGCGTGCGCCCCCAGGGGCACCTGTGTGCGCCCACATCCGGCATCGCACTGTCACCGCACTGGCGTCCGGGCATGAAATCATGGCGGCCAGGCCAACCGGTGCGCTGCCGCCCCGGGTTGGCGACGACCCACCCGGCAGCGCAGAAGAAGGGCCTCGGCCTTCAGGGGGAGGAACGATGGCGGACAGCTTCGGACCGATGCACGACGCGGGTGCCGGCGACGGCTCCGTCGGCGTGGGCCCGGCAGGCTCCCCACGGAAGGAGCCCATCAGGGTCCTGGTGGTCGACGACCACGCCCTCTTCCGCCGCGGCCTGGAGATAGTGCTGGCCGCGGAGGAGGACATCCAGGTCGTCGGGGAGGCGGGGGACGGCGCGGAGGCGGTCGACAAGGCCGCCGATCTGCTGCCCGACATCATCCTGATGGATGTGCGGATGCCCCGTCGCGGCGGCATCGAGGCGTGCACCTCGATCAAGGAGGTGGCCCCCAGCGCGAAGATCATCATGCTGACGATCAGTGACGAGGAGGCCGACCTCTACGACGCGATCAAAGCGGGTGCCACCGGGTATCTCCTCAAGGAGATCTCCACGGACGAGGTCGCCACGGCGATCCGCGCCGTCGCCGACGGCCAGTCGCAGATCAGCCCCTCGATGGCGTCGAAGCTGCTCACCGAGTTCAAGTCGATGATCCAGCGCACCGACGAGCGCCGCCTGGTGCCGGCGCCCCGGCTCACCGACCGCGAGCTGGAGGTCCTGAAGCTGGTCGCCACGGGCATGAACAACCGCGACATCGCCAAAGAGCTCTTCATCAGCGAGAACACGGTGAAGAACCACGTCCGCAACATCCTGGAGAAGCTGCAGTTGCACTCCAGGATGGAGGCGGTCGTGTACGCGATGCGGGAGAAGATCCTCGAGATCCGCTGACGGGACCCCCTGGACCCATGGATCCCACGGACCCATGGGCCCCACGGACCCAGGCCCCACGGTCTCCATCGGCACCTGGGGACCCCGGACTCCACGGCACGCCGCGTGCCCCACGGGGCCTCGGCGCTCGGCAAGTCGGCGCCGCCCGACGGCGGCCCTGAGCCCGACGGCGCACCTCCCCTTCCGGCGGTTCCGGCGGTCGGTGCGCCGCCCGTCGCTCAGGCCAGGGCGCGGGCCAGCTCGGCGGTCAGGGACGGCCGGAGTTCGGCGGGGTCCAGCCGTTCCACGCGTACGTCCGTGCAACCCACCCAGCTCGCCGCCTCGACGAGCGCCTCCGCCACGGCGCGGACCGCCTTGGGGCCGTCGAGCGACACCTGCCGGGCCACCAGGGTGCGCCCCTCGCGCGCCGGATCGACACGGCCGACGAGCCGGCCGCCCGCGAGCACCGGCATCGCGAAGTAGCCGTGTATGCGCTTGGGCTTGGGCACATACGCCTCGAGGCGGTGTGTGAATCCGAAGATACGCTCCGTGCGCGCACGCTCCCAGATCAGCGAGTCGAACGGCGACAGCAGCGTCGTACGGTGCCGGCCCCGGGGGTCCGCCGCGAGCGCATCGGGGTCGGCCCAGGCGGGCTTTCCCCAGCCTTCGACCGTCACCGGGACCAGCCCGGAGTCCTCGATCACCGCGTCGACCTGCTCGCCCTTGAGACGGTGGTAGTCGGCGATGTCCGCGCGGGTGCCGACGCCGAGGGACTGCCCCGCCAGCCGTACGAGGCGGCGTACGCACTCGGTGTCGTCCAGGTCGTCGTGCAGCAGATCGTCCGGAACGGCGCGCTCGGCGAGGTCGTACACGCGCTTCCAGCCGCGCCGTTCGGTGCACACCACCTCGCCGTACATCAGGGCGCGCTCCACGGCCACCTTGGAGCCGGACCAGTCCCACCACTCGCCGCCGTTCTTGGCCCCGCCCAACTCCGTGGCGGTGAGTGGGCCTTCGGCGCGCAGCTGCTTGATCACCTGGTCGTATGCGCCGTCCGGCAGTTCGTGGTTCCAGTGCGGGCGGTTGCGGTACGCGCGGCGGCGGAACGCGAAGTGGGGCCACTCCTCGACGGGGAGGATGCAGGCCGCGTGAGACCAGTACTCGAAGGCGTGGGGCCGCGGCGCGGACGCGCCGTCGGCCGTGGGCTTCCAGTACGCGGCCTCGACCGCCTTGCGGCCGACGGCGCCCAGGCGTGCGTACGGGATCAGTTCGTGGGAACGGGCCAGTACGGAGATCGTGTCGAGCTGGACCGCGCCGAGGTGGCGGAGTATGCCGCGGACGCCGGCCCGGCGGTCGGGCGCACCGAGGAAGCCCTGGGCGCGAAGTGCCATGCGGCGGGCCTCGTCGGCGGAGAGGGCGGTGGTGGCGCGCGGCTGACTCGTCATGCTCCGCACGATAGAGGGGGGCACTGACAACGGTGCCGAGTGGTGGGCGGCACCCGGTCCGGAGGGGCGGGCGGGGCGTCCCGCACCGGCGGGGCGGTGGATGCGGCGCCTGCCGCGGTGGCCGGCATTCCCGCGGGCGGACAGGGGCGCCTGCCGCGGCGGGGCCGGCTGCCGCGCGCGGATCAGTGCCGCGGCGGCAGGTAGGGCTCCGCCTGCGGCAGCCCCAGGTCCGACGGGAGCAGGGAGCCCACCCAGCAGTCCCGCAGCGTGCCCTTGTTCGGGAGGCCCGCTCTGAGCACTCCCTCGACCGTGAAGCCGCACTTCTCGGCGACCGCGCGGGAGGGGGCGTTGCCGACCTCGGCGCGCCATTCGAGGCGGGTGCAGGAGAGGTCGGTGAAGGCCCAGCGGGCCACGGCGAGCACGGCTTCGGGCATGTAGCCGCGGCCCCGGTGCTCCTTGGCGACCCAGAAGCCGATCTCCCAGGTGCCCGAGCGCGGGTGGTGCAGGCCGACGGCGGCGAGGACGGGACCGTCCTGCCCGGGACGTACGGAGAAGGTGTACTCCGTGTCGGTGCGCCAGCCCTCGGGAGCCATGCGCAGGACGAAGTCCTCGGCGTGTTCGTGGGCGTAAGGGGAGGGGATCGTCGTCCACCGCTGGATCTCGGGATCCTGGCAGGCGGCGTGGACCTCGTCGGAGTCCTCCGGGGCGAAGGGCCGCAGCAGCAGGCGGTCGGTGGTCAGTGTGACGGGCTCCATCCGCCGATTCTGCTCGCCGGTCCGGTGGCGGCGCCATCACATTTCGGTGCCGGAAGGCGGCACCTTCCGCGGCTCCTGTCCGTTGTCCTAGTGGCTGTCGTACCGGCAGACCTCCCGGTGCGGCGGGGTCCTCGCATACGATGGCCGTTGCTCAACCGAATCCGACCGTGCCAGGCCCGACCGGCAAGGAGATCAACCCCCGTGTCCGTCCTCTCGAAGATCATGCGTGCAGGCGAAGGCAAGATCCTGCGCAAGCTGCACCGCATCGCGGACCAGGTCAACTCCATCGAAGAGGACTTCGTGAGCCTCTCCGACGCCGAGCTGCGCGCGCTCACGGACGAGTACAAGGAGCGGTACGCGGACGGCGAGAGCCTCGACGACCTGCTGCCGGAGGCGTTCGCGACGGTCCGCGAGGCCGCCAAGCGCGTCCTGGGACAGCGGCACTACGACGTCCAGATGATGGGTGGCGCCGCCCTGCACCTCGGCTATGTGGCCGAGATGAAGACCGGCGAGGGCAAGACGCTGGTGGGTACCCTGCCGGCGTATCTGAACGCCCTGTCGGGCAAGGGTGTGCACCTGATCACGGTCAACGACTACCTGGCCGAGCGCGACTCGGAGATGATGGGCCGCGTCCACCGGTTCCTGGGTCTGTCCGTGGGCTGCATCCTGGCCAACATGACGCCGGCGCAGCGCCGCGAGCAGTACGGATGCGACATCACGTACGGCACGAACAACGAGTTCGGCTTCGACTACCTCCGCGACAACATGGCGTGGTCGCAGGACGAGCTGGTGCAGCGCGGCCACAACTTCGCGGTGGTCGACGAGGTCGACTCGATCCTCATCGACGAGGCGCGTACGCCGCTGATCATCTCCGGTCCGGCGGACCAGGCCACGAAGTGGTACGGCGACTTCGCGAAGCTCGTCCTGCGCCTGAAGAAGGGCGAGGCGGGCAACCCCCTCAAGGGCATCGAGGAGACCGGTGACTACGAGGTCGACGAGAAGAAGCGCACCGTCGCCATCCACGAGCCCGGTGTCACCAAGGTCGAGGACTGGCTGGGCATCGACAACCTCTACGAGTCGGTGAACACCCCGCTCGTCGGGTACCTGAACAACGCGATCAAGGCCAAGGAACTCTTCAAGAAGGACAAGGACTACGTCGTCATCGACGGCGAAGTCATGATCGTCGACGAGCACACGGGCCGTATCCTCGCGGGCCGCCGCTACAACGAGGGCATGCACCAGGCGATCGAGGCGAAGGAAGGGGTGGACATCAAGGACGAGAACCAGACGCTCGCCACGATCACCCTGCAGAACTTCTTCCGCCTCTACGACAAGCTCTCCGGTATGACCGGTACGGCGATGACCGAGGCCGCCGAGTTCCACCAGATCTACAAGCTGGGTGTCGTCCCGATCCCGACGAACAGGCCGATGGTCCGCGTGGACCAGTCGGACCTGATCTACCGCACCGAGGTCGCCAAGTTCGCCGCGGTGGTCGACGACATCGTGGAGAAGCACGAGAAGGGGCAGCCGGTCCTGGTCGGTACGACGTCGGTCGAGAAGTCCGAGTACCTGTCGCAGCAGCTCTCCAAGCGCGGCGTCCAGCACGAGGTGCTCAACGCCAAGCACCACGAGCGCGAGGCCGTCATCGTCGCGCAGGCGGGCCGCAAGGGCGCCGTCACGGTCGCCACGAACATGGCCGGTCGTGGTACGGACATCAAGCTCGGCGGCAACCCGGACGACCTGGCCGAGGCCGAGCTGCGCCAGCGCGGTCTGGACCCGGACGAGCACGTCGAGGAGTGGGCGGCCGCGTTGCCGGCGGCGCTGGAGCGCGCCGAGCAGGCCGTGAAGGCCGAGTTCGAAGAGGTCAAGGAAAGCGGCGGCCTGTACGTCCTGGGCACCGAGCGGCACGAGTCGCGCCGTATCGACAACCAGCTGCGCGGTCGTTCCGGCCGTCAGGGCGACCCGGGCGAGTCCCGCTTCTACCTGTCCCTCGGCGACGACCTGATGCGTCTGTTCAAGGCCCAGATGGTCGAGCGCGTGATGTCGATGGCGAACGTCCCGGACGACGTGCCGATCGAGAACAAGATGGTGACCCGCGCCATCGCCTCCGCGCAGGCCCAGGTCGAGTCGCAGAACTTCGAGACCCGGAAGAACGTCCTCAAGTACGACGAGGTTCTCAACCGGCAGCGTGAGGTCATCTACGGCGAGCGGCGCCGCGTCCTGGAGGGCGAGGACCTGCACGAGCAGATCCAGCACTTCATGGACGACACGATCGACGCCTACATCCAGGCGGAGACCTCGGACGGCTTCGCGGAGGAGTGGGACCTCGACCGGCTGTGGGGCGCCTTCCGGCAGCTCTACCCGTGCAAGGTCACCATCGACGAGCTGGAGGAGGCCGCGGGCGACCGTGCGGGCCTGACCGCCGAGTTCATCTCCGAGTCCGTCAAGGACGACATCTACGAGCAGTACCAGGAGCGCGAGAAGCAGCTCGGCTCCGAAATCATGCGGGAGCTGGAGCGCCGGGTCGTCCTGTCGGTCCTGGACCGCAAGTGGCGTGAGCACCTCTACGAGATGGACTACCTCCAGGAGGGCATCGGTCTGCGCGCCATGGCGCAGAAGGACCCCCTGGTCGAGTACCAGCGCGAGGGCTTCGACATGTTCGGCGCCATGATGGACGGCATCAAGGAGGAGTCCGTCGGCTATCTGTTCAACCTGGAGGTCCAGGTCGAGCAGCATGTCGAGGAGGTTCCCGTCGAGGACGCCGAGCCGGTCGCCCTGACGAAGGACGCCCAGGACGCGGTTCCGGCCGGTGTGGGCCGCCCGGAGATTCGTGCGAAGGGTCTCGAGGCGCCGCAGCGCCCGGACCGGCTGCACTTCACCGCGCCGAAGGTGGACGGCGACGGCAGCGTGATCGAGGGCGACTTCGACAACGAGCCGGTCCGTTCCGAGGCCGACGGTCTGACGCGTGCGGAGCGCCGTCGCCAGCAGCAGAAGGCCGGGCGGCGTCGCAAGAAGTGACGCACGCCGTCTCCGTGACGTGACATGAGGGCCGGGCACCCCGGGGGTGCCCGGCCCTCACGCGTTGCCGGGCGTGCGGCCGCGCCGTGGGCGGTCAGCCGCCCAGTTCGACGGCGGTGCAGCGCCAGCGCCGGTCGGCGCCGCGCTCCAGGCGGAAGGCCATGGCGCGGAGCCGGCCGCCCGCCGCGATGCGGGCGAAGGCCTCGATGGCGTCGGCCCGCGGGACGTAGTAGCCGACGTCCCGGACGACCGGGCGGACGCCGCGTGTGCGCAGCGGGGAGCGTTCGGCGAGCCGCGCCAGCTCGTCGTAGGCGCCGCCCGCGGTGTGCCGCAGCATCCAGTGCACGGGGCGCATGCCGCTGAGCACGGCGAGGAGCCTGTCGGCGAAGACATCGGTGGGGCGCGGCGGAGGCGCTGCCGGCACCGTGCGGGGACGGCCCGCATCCGAGCCGGTGCCGCCGACGTGGCCGGCGCCGGGGCTTGCGCCGCCCACGCGATCCGCACCGGGGCCCGTGCCGCCGCCGACGCGGCGCGCGGGCAGACGGCGCTCGGTGGGGCGGCCGCCGGTGGGGCGCCGGGTTTCACGGCGGCCCGGCGGGCGGCTGGAGCGCCCCGGCCCGCCGGGCGGCGCCGCGGCCGTCCGTGCGGGCCTGCCGGTCGTCCTGCGTGTCATCACCTTGTGCATCGTGCTGAGCCCCCGCTCACCGGACCCGGCCGCCACCTGGACGTACCGAGCAGTAACTTCCTGTGTCGGGGATCTTGTACGAGGGGGCGGGGCGGGGCGCAACGCCCGTCTCGGGCGGGGCCGGCGACGGTGAGAATCACCTATCAGAGTGACGGCGGTCGTGCGGCGGCCGGAGGCGGGCGGGGACACGGTGTCCCGTGGTGGACGCGGGGGCGGGCGGGGGAGGGCGCCCCGAAGGGGGACGCGCGCACGTATTCTGAAGCCCTTGAAGCCCTCCTCCGAAGGCCCACACGACGACGAAAGTGGCCAGCATGCGCGTCTACGTCCCCCTGACCCTTCCCGGTCTCGCAGAGGCGCACAAGACGGGTGAGCTCGGACCGGGGCCCCTGACGGCGTACGCGGTGACGCCCGCCCTGCGCGAGTGGTACGTGTCCGACGACATCGAGGAGCTCGAGTACGCGGCGCTCACCCGGGCGGCCGTCGCGTCGCTGCGGCTGCTCGCGGTGGACCCGCGGACCGCGCGGCGCAGGGTCGTCGTCGCGGTCGACGTACGCGATCAGGACGCGGTGGCCGACCCCGACCGGGGACTGGACCCCGGGGCGCTGGGCGAGGTGCGGATCGGGGCGGCGGTGCGGCTGTCGAAGGCGGCGGCCGTCCATGTGGACTCCGACGACGCCGAGCCGGACGTCGCGGCGGCGGCCGATGCGCTGGGTGCCGCCGACCAGGGCGACGACGACGCGCAGTTCGTCGTGGACGGGGCCGAGGACCACGAACTGCTCTGGTACGCGACGCAGGAGATCCCGAACCTGATCGGGCTCGGCGGCTGACCGGGGGGAACGTCTCCGTCACGGTGCGCGCGCCGCGACGCGGACGGCGCCGCGTGCCGCCCCGCCGGGCAGGGCGAGCGTCCTCCGTGGTGGGCCGTCGCGGTCCGTTGTCGGTGGCAGCGGGTACGTTCTAGGCATGGGGAAGAACGGCGCCCACATTGTGTGGGACTGGAACGGCACGCTGTTTCACGACAACGACGCGGTCATCGGCGCGACCAATGCCGCCTTCGAGGAGATCGGGCTGGCGCCGATCACCCTGGAGCGGTACCGGGAGCTGTACTGCGTGCCGATCCCGCGGTTCTACGAGCGGCTGATGGGGCGGCTTCCCACGGAGACCGAGTGGCGGGCCATGGACGACGCCTTCCACCGGCACTACGCCGACCACCGTGTACGCTGCGGGCTCGCCGACGGGGCCGAGGTGCTGCTCGCGGACTGGGGGGCGGCGGGACACAGCCAGTCGATCCTGAGCATGTACGGCCACGACGACCTCGTGCCGCTGGTCAGGGGCTTCGGGATCGAGGCCCACTTCATACGCGTCGACGGGCGCACCGGTCCGTCCGGCGGCAGCAAGGCCGAGCACATGGTGCGGCACCTGTCCGTGCTCAACGGCATCGACCCTGCGCGCACGGTCGTCATCGGTGACGCGGCCGACGACGCCGTGGCCGCCCGGCACGCCGGGGCGCACGCCGTGCTGTACACGGGGGGTTCCCACAGCCGCGCCAGTCTGCAGGACGTCGGCGCGCCGGTCGTGGACACGCTCGCCGAGGCCGTCCACGAGGCGAGGCGCCTCGCCTCGGCATAGCCCTGGGCCGGGCTGAGCCGCCGGGCGGTACGGACGCGGTCCGCTCGGGCAGGACACCCGGCGTCCTGTTCCGACGGCAGCCGGTATCCCGCGCCCACGGCCGGGCCATGTCCCCTCCGGTGGCCGGCGTGCACCCCGCTCCCACGGTCGGCCCGCCACCCCCCCGCCCGCCGGTACGGCGGCGTGGGCGGACGGCCACCCCGTCGCGCCTGCCGCCCCGTGAACCTCAGCTCACCGGCGCCTTGGAGCGCAGCACCGCGAGGAACTCCCGCATCCAGGCCGGGTGGTCGGGCCAGGCGCGGGACGAGACGAGGGTGCCGTCGACCACGGCCTCCGTGTCCTTGAAGTCGGCGCCCGCGGCCAGCATGTCCGGCTCCAGGGCCGGGTACGACGTGACGCGGCGTCCGCTCAGGCCGTCGACCGCGGCCGTGAGCAGCGGGCCGTGGCAGATCTGCGCGACGGGCTTGTCGGAGTCGAAGAACGACTTCAGGATCTTGCGCAGTTCGGGGTCGTTGCGCAGGTACTCGGGTGCCCGGCCGCCGGGGATGACGACGGCGACGTAGTCGCCCGGGTCGACCTCGGAGAAGGCGAGGTCGGCGGGCCAGGTGTAACCGGGCTTTTCGGTGTACGTGTCGAAGCCGGGCTCGAAGTCGTGGACGACGAACTGGAGTTTCTTGCGCGAGGGTGCGGCGATGTGGACGTCGTACCCCTCCTCGCGCAGCCGCTGATACGGATAGAGGACCTCCAGTGACTCCGCCGCGTCACCGGTCACGATCAGGATCTTTGCTGTCATCGCCGCGCGCTCCCCTCAAATCGGTCGAGCAGGGACTACCCGCCCAACCTGCACCCGCACGCGTGCTCCGGCAAGACCCCACGCTTCTGGCCGGAATCTGTCGCTCCGTGCGAGGTTCCGACGTGCTCCGGGGGAAGGCCCCGGCGCGCCGCTCCGCGGGTGAAACCTCGGCGTGCTCCGAAGGGGGAAGCCCCGACGTGCTCCGCAGGGAAGGCCCAGAAGGCCACTGACGTGCTCCGCACAACGGACCCCCGGTGCGCTCCGCAGGCGATGCCCACCGGAGTGTGAGGCTCCCCCCGGAGTACCGGTGCCCCGTACCCCTACCTCGGCCCATCCGCACAACATACGCGGAAAAGCCCTGTGCAGACTGTCAAAGTTCCACGCCTGCTTTTGTACACATACGGCTCATGACGACTCCCCCGTGGAGGGCGATAGCCTTGGACGCGTGATCAGCGCGATATCCCGCGGGGGCACCGTCGCCCCTGCCCTGCGCCCGGAGCACACGGAGTACATCCGTGGCCGGGCGGCGGTCGCTGATCCCCGCGGACAGGGTGGCCCGTCAGTACAGGCGCACTCGCCGACCACCTCGCCGAGCGCGGCGACCTTGGCCGACAACCCTCCGCGCCCATCACATCGCGGCATGACGTCGACCTCGACCGGACACCCCGTGTCGCGGCGTTACGTCTCACTTTTTCCTTCTACGTCACGCAACGGCGCGCGACAGGAGTCAGAGGACAATGCAGACCAAGCTGGACGAAGCCAAGGCCGAGCTGCTCGCACGGGCGGCCCGGGTAGCTGAGAACAGCCCGGTCGGGGGGCACCTTCCGACTGGGACGACGGGCGAGGGCACCCCAGACCAGGACAACGTGCTCGCGTTCCTCCAGCGCTACTACCTGCACACCGCCCCGGAGGACCTCGCCGACCGCGACCCGGTCGACGTGTTCGGCGCGGCGGTTTCGCACTACCGGCTCGCCGAGAACCGTCCGCAGGGCACCGCGAACGTCCGGGTCCACACGCCGACCGTCGAGGAGAACGGCTGGACCTGCAGCCACTCCGTCGTCGAGGTCGTCACGGACGACATGCCCTTCCTCGTCGACTCGGTCACCAACGAGCTGTCCCGGCAGAACCGCGGCATCCACGTGGTGATCCACCCGCAGATCGTGGTCCGCCGCGACCTCACCGGCAAGCTGCTCGAGGTGCTGCCGCGCGAGACGGCCGACAGCGACTCCCTGCCGCACGACGCGCTGATCGAGTCCTGGATCCACGTCGAGACCGACCGCGAGACCGACCGCGCCGACCTCAAGCAGATCACCGCCGATCTGCTGCGTGTCCTGTCCGACGTCCGCGAGGCCGTCGAGGACTGGGAGAAGATGCGCGACGCCGCGTTGCGCATGGCCGACGAGCTGCCCTCCGAGCCCACCGCGGACGACCTGCCCGCCCAGGAGGTCGAGGAGGCCCGCGAGCTGCTGCGCTGGCTCTCCGCGAACCACTTCACGTTCCTCGGCTACCGCGAGTACGAGCTCCGCGACGACGACTCGCTCGCCGCGGTCCCCGGCACCGGCCTCGGCATCCTGCGTTCGGACCCGCGCCACGACGCGGAGGACCACCACCCGGTCAGCCCCTCCTTCAGCCGGCTGCCCGCGGATGCCCGCGCGAAGGCCCGCGAGCACAAGCTGCTCGTCCTGACCAAGGCCAACAGCCGCGCCACCGTGCACCGCCCGTCCTACCTCGACTACGTCGGCGTCAAGAAGTTCGACGAGAAGGGCAATGTGATCGGGGAGCGCCGCTTCCTGGGGCTCTTCTCGTCCGCCGCGTACACCGAGTCCGTGCTCCGCGTGCCCGTGGTCCGCCGCAAGGTCGCCGAGGTCCTCAAGGGCGCGGGCTTCTCGCCCAACAGCCACGACGGCCGCGACCTGCTCCAGATCCTGGAGACGTACCCGCGCGACGAGCTGTTCCAGACCCCGGCCGACGAGCTGCGGTCCATCGTCACCAGCGTGCTGTACCTGCAGGAGCGCCGTCGGCTGCGGCTGTACCTGCGCAAGGACGAGTACGGGCGCTACTACTCCGCGCTCGTGTACCTGCCGCGCGACCGGTACACCACCAGCGTCCGCCTGAGGATCATCGACATCCTCAAGGAGGAGCTCAACGGCGTCAGCGTCGACTTCACGGCGTGGAACACCGAGTCCGTCCTCTCCCGCCTCCACTTCGTCGTCCGTGTGGCGCCCGGCACCTCGCTGCCGAAGCTCACCGACGCCGAGAAGGAGCGCATCGAGGCCCGGCTCGTCGAGGCGGCCCGCTCCTGGGCCGACGGCTTCGCCGAGGCGCTCAACGCCGAGTGCGGCGAGGAGCACGCGGCCGAGCTGCTGCGCCGTTACTCCGGCGCCTTCCCCGAGGGCTACAAGGCCGACCACTCGCCGCGCGCGGCCGTCGCCGACCTGGTCCACCTGGAGCAGGTGAAGGCCGGCGACAAGGACTTCGCGCTCTCCCTGTACGAGCCGGTGGGCGCCGCGCCCGGCGAACGCCGCTTCAAGATCTACCGCACGGGTGCGCCGGTCTCGCTGTCCGCGGTGCTGCCGGTGCTCAACCGCCTCGGCGTCGAGGTCACCGACGAGCGCCCGCACGAGCTGCGGCTGGTGGACCGCTCGACCGCGTGGATCTACGACTTCGGTCTGCGCATGCCCAAGTCGGCCTCCGGCAACGGCGGCGACTACCTCGGCGACGACGCCCGTGAGCGGTTCCAGGAGGCGTTCGCCGCGACCTGGACCGGCTCCGCCGAGAACGACGGCTTCAACGCCCTGGTGCTCAGCGCCGGGCTGAACTGGCGCCAGGCGATGGTGCTGCGCGCCTACGCGAAGTACCTGAAGCAGGCCGGGTCGACGTTCAGCCAGGACTACATGGAGGACACCCTCCGCAACAACGTCCACACCACGCGGCTGCTCGTCTCGCTCTTCGAGGCCCGGATGTCCCCGGACCGCCAGCGCGCCGGCGTCGAACTGACCGACGCCCTGCTGGAGGAGCTGGACGCCGCGCTCGACCAGGTCGCCTCGCTCGACGAGGACCGGATCCTGCGCTCCTTCCTCACCGTCATCAAGGCGACGCTGCGCACGAACTTCTTCCAGGAGACGACGGGCGGGCAGCCGCACAGCTACGTCTCGATGAAGTTCGACCCGCAGGCCATCCCGGACCTGCCGGCGCCGCGCCCGGCGTACGAGATCTGGGTCTACTCGCCCCGCGTCGAGGGCGTGCACCTGCGCTTCGGCAAGGTCGCGCGAGGCGGTCTGCGCTGGTCCGACCGGCGTGAGGACTTCCGCACGGAGATCCTGGGCCTGGTGAAGGCGCAGATGGTGAAGAACACCGTCATCGTGCCGGTCGGCGCGAAGGGCGGCTTCGTCGCCAAGCAGCTGCCCGACCCGTCCGCGGACCGGGACGCCTGGCTCGCCGAGGGCGTGGCCTCGTACAAGACGTTCATCTCGGCGCTGCTCGACATCACCGACAACATGGTCGGCGGCGAGGTCGTGCCCCCGGCCGACGTGGTCCGCCACGACGGGGACGACACCTACCTCGTCGTCGCCGCCGACAAGGGCACCGCGACCTTCTCCGACATCGCCAACTCGGTGGCGGACAAGTACAACTTCTGGCTCGGCGACGCCTTCGCCTCCGGCGGCTCCGCGGGCTACGACCACAAGGGCATGGGCATCACCGCCCGCGGCGCCTGGGAGTCCGTGAAGCGGCACTTCCGGGAGCTGGGCCACGACACCCAGACGCAGGACTTCACCGTCGTCGGTGTCGGCGACATGTCCGGTGACGTCTTCGGCAACGGCATGCTGCTGTCCGAGCACATCCGCCTGGTCGCCGCCTTCGACCACCGGCACATCGTCATCGACCCGAACCCGGACGCGGCCGTCTCCTACGCCGAACGCCGCCGCCTGTTCGAGCTGCCCCGCAGCTCCTGGGCCGACTACGACAAGGAGCTGCTGTCGCACGGCGGCGGGATCTTCCCGCGCAGCGCCAAGGCGATCCAGCTCAACCCGCAGATCCGCGAGGCGCTCGGCATCGAGTCCGGCGTCGCCAAGATGACCCCGGCCGAGCTGATGCAGGCCGTGCTCAGCGCCCCGGTGGACCTGCTGTGGAACGGCGGCATCGGTACGTACGTCAAGGCGTCCACCGAGTCGAACGCCGACGTCGGCGACAAGGCCAACGACGCGATCCGCGTCGACGGCGCCGACCTGCGCGTCAAGGTCGTCGGCGAGGGCGGCAACCTGGGTCTGACCCAGCTCGGCCGGATCGAGTTCGCGCAGCACGGCGGCAAGGTCAACACCGACGCCATCGACAACAGCGCGGGCGTGGACACCTCCGACCACGAGGTGAACATCAAGATCCTGCTGAACTCGGTCGTCGCGGACGGCGACATGACGGTCAAGCAGCGCAACAAGCTGCTCGCCGAGATGACCGACGAGGTCGGCGCGCTGGTGCTGCGCAACAACTACGCGCAGAACGTGGCCCTCGCCAACGCGGTCGTCCAGGCGCCGTCGCTGCTCCACGCCCACCAGCGCTACATGCGCCGTATGACGCGCGAGGGCAAGCTGGACCGGGGCCTGGAGTTCCTGCCGGCCGACCGGCAGATCCGGGAGCGGCTGAACTCCGGACGCGGTCTGACCCAGCCCGAGCTGGCCGTGCTGCTCGCCTACACCAAGATCACCGCGGCCGACGAGCTCATCGGCACCGAGCTGCCGGACGACCCGTACCTGCAGAGGCTGCTGCACGCGTACTTCCCGCAGGCGCTGCGCGAGAAGTTCTCCGAGCAGGTCGACAAGCACGCCCTGCGCCGCGAGATCGTCACGACGCTGCTGGTCAACGACACCGTCAACACCGGCGGTACGACGTTCCTGCACCGGCTGCGCGAGGAGACCGGGGCCTCCATGGAGGAGATCGTGCGGGCCCACACGGCCGCGCGGGACATCTTCGGGCTGGGCGCGGTGTGGGACGCGGTCGAGGCGCTCGACAACATCGTCGCCGCCGACGTGCAGACCCGGATCCGGCTCCACTCGCGCCGCCTCGTCGAGCGCGGTACGCGCTGGCTGCTGAACAACCGGCCGCAGCCGCTCCAGCTCACCGAGACCATCGGCTTCTTCAGCGAGGGTGTCGCCCAGGTCTGGTCCGAGCTGCCGAAGCTGCTGCGCGGCGCCGACCTCGAGTGGTACGAGCAGATCCTCGACGAGCTGGTGGGCGCCGGTGTGCCGGAGGAGCTCGCGCAGCGGGTCGCCGGGTTCTCCTCGGCGTTCCCGACGCTCGACATCGTGGCGATCTCCGACCGCACCGGCAAGGACCCGATGGCCGTCGCCGAGGTCTACTACGACCTCGCCGACCGGCTGCGGATCACCCAGCTCATGGACCGCATCATCGAGCTGCCGCGCGCCGACCGGTGGCAGTCGATGGCCCGTGCGGCGATCCGCGAGGACCTCTTCGCGGCGCACGCGGCGCTCACCGCCGACGTTCTCGGCGCCGGCAACGGCGCCTCCACGCCGGAGCAGCGCTTCACGGCGTGGGAGGAGAAGAACGCGGCCATCCTGAGCCGGGCGCGCACGACGCTGGAGGAGATCCAGGGCTCGGAGACGTTCGACCTGGCGAACCTGTCGGTGGCGATGCGGACGATGCGGACGCTGCTGCGCCAGCACAGCTGACGCACGGCCCGCGCCATGGCAGGCCCGCGGTCCAGCTGACGCCCCGCGACAGCAACGAAACACCCCGTACTGGACAGTGCGGGGTGTTTCGGTTATTTCGGGCAATACCACTAAGGTGGGCGCGACTGTCCGATGAATCGGGTCTCCCGCGAGGCCCGGGAGGGGCCGCGCCGTGACCGTGAAGACCGCCGAGCGTCCCATTGCCGCGCTCCCCGTCCTGCAGGCGCCCCACGTCCCCACCGCCGGGCCGCGCCGCGTCCTCGCGGAGCTTGCGAAGTTCGGCATGGTCGGCGGCAGCGGGGTCGCGGTCAACTTCCTCGTGTTCAACCTGCTGCTGCACGGCCTCGGTGTGGGCGCCATGGCCGCAACGGCGGTCGCCAGCGTCGTGGCCATGGGCACCAACTACCTCGGCTTCCGCTTCTACGCCTACCGGGACCGGGAGCGGCGCACCCGTCGGCAGATCGCGCTGTTCTTCGTCTTCAGCGGGCTCGGCGTCCTGATGGAGAGCGTGCTCTTCTACGCCGGGTACCACGGGGCGGGGATGAGCGGACCGCTCGGCTCCAATGTCGCCAAGGCGCTCTCGATCGTCCTCGCCTCGGCCTTCCGCTTCCTCGTCTACCGGACGTGGGTCTTCCAGAATGACGCGGCGCGCCGGCGCTAGGAGGTGTCCCACGGGCCGCGCCGGCCCCCGAGAGCCGGGCACGGCCCGTACGAGGACGCCCCCCGGGGCCGTCTCCTACGTCCTGCCCGCGCTGTTCCTGCTCGTCCTGCTGTTCCTGCTCGCCGTCGTCGTGCGGCTGCCCTGGGTCGGTGACCTCGGGATGCACGCGGCGACCGTCGAGCGGCTGCGGCACCGGCTGCTCGACCCCGGCGACCCGCTGGTCGCCGCGGACGTCCCCAGCCCGTACTACTCACCGTGGACCGTGCTGCTCGGCGGCCTCGCCCGGGTGACCGGTATGGGCACCTTCGTCGTCCTGCGCGTCGCGGCGCTGATCGGCCTGGCGCTGCTGGTCACGGGTGTCTCGCGGTTCGTCGGTACGTTCACCGGGCGGCGCGCCGCGGCGGCGCTCGCCGTGCTGTGTCTGTTCTTCCTGTGGGGTACTCAGGTCTTCGCCTGGAGCGGCTTCACCGGCCTGGACTCGCTGTCCCTCACGGTGTCGTATCCCAGCACCTTCGCCCTCGGGCTGTCCTTCCACCTGTGGGCGCTGCTGCGCTCCGCCCTGCACAGGGCGGCCTCCTGGGCGGTGTTCCTGGCCCTGGGGCTGATGTGGTCGGTGGTGCTGCTGAGCCATCAGTTCACGGGCGTGGTCGCTTCGCTGGGGGCGCTGGCCATGGTGCTGGGGGAGCGGCCCCGGCCACCGCGCGCGGTGTTCCTGCGGCTGGCCGCCGGTCTCGGGCTCGGGCTGGTGGTGCTGGCCCTGTGGCCGTACTACGACTTCTTCGCGCTGCTCGGGGTCGGAGGGCTGGAGCTGGTCCACCGGCCGTTGTACGGGGCGCTGCCGGCCCGGTTCGGGTTCGTCATGGTCGGGGTGGCCGCGCTCGCGCTGCGGTGGGGGCGCGACCGGCGCGATCCGCTGGTGCTGTTCTTCGTACTGGGCGCGGCGGTGTACGCGGCGGGCGGGCTGACCGGGCACTACTCGTGGGGGCGTGCGCTGCCCGCCGTGCTGATCCCGGCGCAGGTGGCGGCGGCGCTGGAGGTCTTCGAGCGGGGACGGACGGTCCTGCGGGGCGTCTTCGCGGGGGTGCTCGGCGCCGCGCTGGCCGTGGGCGCGTGGGCGCAGTCGGGGGCCCTCGGCTATGTGGTGCCGCCGTCGGCGCTGCCCCGGGTGGTCGCCGACAAGTACCGTGCGCCGTGGACCGGGTACCACTGGATCACCCCGTGGGTGCGGTACGGCGACGTCGTGCTCGCCAGGACGTTTCCCGCGCGGCAGATCCCCGCGTACGGGGCGTACACGGTCGCCCCCGGCTACCCGGACGTCTTCCTGCCGGACGAGCGGGAGCGGGCGGCCGCGGTCGACCGGTACTTCGCGCCGGGGGCGACGGTCGCCGAACGGCGGGCGGTGCTGCGGGAGTACGGGGTGCGGTGGATCGTGCAGCGGCCCGGGGACGGGGGGCTCGGGCCCCGCGATCCGGCGCTGCGGCAGGTGGCCACGGGGCCCGGCGGGCAGGTGCTGTACCAAGTCGTGGGGTGATCCACGGGCGGGCGCGCTACTTGAGGGCGCTCGCCACGAGCTTCGCGGCCTCCCGGATCCTCGGGCGTGCCAGCCGGTGGACGAGTGGGCGTACGACCCGGGCCGTGAGGCCCACCGGGTGCCAGCGGATCTGGAGGCGGCCGGGGCCCCGGCCCTCGGGTTCGACCGTCACACGGTGCGGGGCCGCGCCGTGGTGGTAGTCCACGCGGGCCGAGACGGGCGGGAAGCCGAGGGGAGCGAGGAGGACGCCGGTGTTGCGGAGGCGGTGTTCCTCCAGCTGGAGGACCGGGTGGCGCACGCCGGAGAAGCCGTGCAGCGGAAGCGGCGCCGTCGCGAGGTCCAGCCGGACCCGGCCCTCGAAGACGCCGGGGCGCACGGGGTCCAGGCGGAACGCCGTCGTCTGGCGGCGGCGGCCGGGGGAGAGCAGGAGCCGGGCGACCTTCGGTCCGACGGGCAGGCGCAGGCCGGGATCGTAGGTGCGGATCGTCAGGTCGAGGCTCGCGCCCGGGCCCTCGGCGATGTCCGTGATCTCGTGGCGGAACTGGGCCACTTCGAAAGGACGCGCATCCAGGGCCTGGTCGGTCAGGTCGAGTTCGCGGCGGCCGTCCTCGGTGTCCGGGACCCGGTCGCCCCAGTACTCGTGGCCGTCCGGCCCGACGGAGACGGTGCGCGGGCCCACGCCGTGGCCGAGGCCGCGCGCCGCCAGGCGGGCGTCCGCGAGGCGTCCGTCGCGCACCAGCCGCAGGACGACGCGTTCCGCGCGCGGGAGACGGGCGTAGGCGCCGGGCGCCAGGGTGTCCAGGTACGGGTTCACGATGTCGGCGAAGCCGGCCAGCCAGGCGTCGTCCCGGTAGGGGAGGTCGCCCGCGTACATGCGGAAGTCGTGCTTGAGGAACTTGAAGTCCTTGTCCTCGCGGATCGCGCCGTGGCCGCTGTCGACGAGGAAGGAGTCGATGAGGCGCTGGACGTGGACCCGGTCGCGGACGTTGCCCAGCTTGTGCCGCTGGTTGGATATCGAGGCCTCGTCGGCGTCGGCGTAGGGCGCGATGTACCAGCGGTAGACCGGCTCGGGGACGACCGTGAACGCGTCGGCGAGACAGTACGCCTGTGCCGAGAACAGCTGGTCCTCGTAGTGGATGCCCTCGGGGAAGCGGAGCCGGTGGCGGTCCAGGAACTCCCTCGCGTACATCTTGCTCGTCGACAAGTGCTCGAAGAGCAGCCGGGGTTCGGCCTCGATCCCCTCCACCGTGCGCCGGTCGGCGACCAGGTGCGGCATCCAGGTGGAGCGGGATCCGGTGTCGACGCGTATGCGTTCCACCGCGCCCATCGTGAAGTCGACGGCACGGTCCCGGTGCGCGGCGAGCAGCACCTCCACGGCGTGGGGGGTGAGTTCGTCGTCGCTGTCGAGGAACATCACGTACGGGGAGCGGGAGATGTCCAGGGCGCGGTTGCGGGGAGCGCTGCATCCGCCGCTGTTCTCGGGGAGGCGGAGGTAGGTGATGCGCTCGTCCTCGGCGGCCAGGGCCCGGGCGACCTGGGGCGTGGCGTCGGTCGAGTGGTCGTCGCTGATGACGATGTCGAGGGAGCGGTGCGTCTGGCGGCGCACGGACGCCACCGCGCGGGGCAGCCGGTCGGCGTCGTTGTGCACGATGACGGTGACGGTGACGTCGGGAACGGTCGGCGTGGTGGGCGTGCTCATCGGCGTGCGGCCTCCTCCGGGGTCGGCGCGGGCGTGCGCTCGTCGACGGGGATCACGGGCGGCAGGGACTCCTCGCTCTCGCCGAGGAACACCCGGCGCACGACGCGTTCGGCCGCGTGCCCGTCGTCGAACTCGCAGAAGCGGCGCCGGAACGCGGCGCGGGCCTTCGCGGCCTCCTCGTCGCGCCAGGCGCCCGATGCGAGGAGGTCCGCCAGCTCGCCCTGGGTGCGGGCGACATGGCCGGGCGCCTCGGCCATCAGGTCGAAGTACACGCCGCGCGTCTTCGCGTACGTCTCCCAGTCGTCGGCGAAGACGACGATCGGGCGGTCCAGATTGGCGTAGTCGAACATGATCGAGGAGTAGTCCGTGATCAGCGCGTCCGCGGCGAGGGCCAGCTCCTCGACGGGGTCGTACGCGGAGACGTCGACGATCCGGCCGGTGTGGCGCAGCCCCGCTGTCGGGGAGGCGGCGCCGCCGTAGAAGTAGTGGCCGCGGACCAGGAGCACCGTGTTCTCGCCCAGCCGGTTCGCCAGGGCCTTCAGGTCCAGGCGGGGGGTCCAGGTCGCCTCGTAGTCGCGGTGCGTGGGCGCGTAGAGGATCGCGGTGCGGCCGGGTGCGATGCCGAGCTTCTCGCGGACGGCGCGCACGTCCGCCGCGGTCGCCCGGTAGTAGATGTCGTTGCGCGGATAGCCGTGGTCGAGGGAGACGTAGTGCGACGGGTAGGCCCGCTCCCACATCTCGGTGGAGTGGCTGTTCGCCGAGACGCTGTAGTCCCACTTGTCGACGCGGGCGAGCAGACTGCGGAAGTTGAGGCCCTTGGCCGCGGCCGGGTACTCCAGCTGGTCCAGGCCCATGCGCTTGAGCGGGGTGCCGTGGTGCGTCTGGAGGTGGATCGTGCCCGGGCGCTTGACCACCGCGCTGGGGAAGTTGACGTTGTTGACGAGGTACGTGGCGCGCGCCATCACCTCGCCGTAGCGGCGGGTACCGGGCACGACGTGGTCGGTACCGGGCGGCAGCAGCGGCGCGTTCGCCGCGGACACCACCCACACCTGGTGGATGTGCGGGGCGAGTTCGGCGAGCTTCGCGGCGATCGCCGCCGGGTTGCAGGCCATGCCCCGGTCCCAGTACGCCGAGAACACGGCGAGGTCCGGGTCGAGGGGCCGCCTCAGCCCGGTGCGGTACTGGTGGCGGCGCACCTTCGCGCCGAGCCGCCGCCTGCGGGCCAGGACCGCGGACTTCAGCTCGCGCCGCTTGTGGTTGACGGTCTGGAAGACCCGGTACCGGGCGAACGCGTCGTCGTCGAGCAGGGTCCGGCGCACCCCCTCCAGGCCGCCGGGTCCCCGGTGGCCCGGGGGACGCCAGGTGCGGGCGACCGCCGACGCCCGGTGGAAGAACTCCCGGGCCACCGGCTCCGGCAGCTCGCCCCGGGCGATGACGCGCAGGGCCTCCTGCACCATCACCTCGTACAGCGCGGCTCGCGGCCCCGCGGGGGTGCTCAGCCGGGCCATCAGCCGCTGCACCGCCTCGAACTGCCCGATCAGCGCGTAGTGGTCCTCGGGCGCCGGCGGCGGAAGGCTCGCCGGGCGGAGCCGGCGGTCGTCCAGCGCCACCCGGTCGAGGCAGGCGACACGGCGGGCGCAGAGCAGCGCCGCATACGCGAGGGGGAGCTCGTCGTCGCCGGAGAACGCACCGTCGGCGTGGGCGTGCCAGTACGCCGCGCGCAGGACCTTCGTGCCCAGCAGCGGTGCCGTCGTCAGCAGGTCGGGAACGGCGTCCAGGGCGACGTCCGCATGCCCAGCGCGGGCCAGCACGGCGCTGTCCTCGCTCGGCACCCCGGGGGTGTGCCAGGTCGACCTGATGTGGTCCAGGAGCAGCACGTCCACGGTGCCGGGGAGCCCGGTGAGATGGTCGGCGACGGTGCGCAGGGCGCCCGGGGGCAGTCGGTCCTTGCCGCGTACGAAGTGCAGCCAGTCCCCGGTGGCCCGGGCGGCGCCCGCGGCACGCGCCGCGCCGTCGCCGGTTCCGGCGGGCAGTGGGACCGGCACCACACGGGGGTCGCGCGCCGCGTGCTCCTCGGCGATCCGCTGCGCCGAGGCGCCCACGGCGGCGACGACGACCTCGGCCCCGTCGCAGGGCTGGGCCGCGACGGAGTCCAGGAGGTCGCCCAGGTGGCCCTGGACGTTACGGCCGTGGACGATGACGCTCAGCGTAGGCATACCGCCATAGTGTAACGATCCGGATGTTGATCGGACAAAACGGGCGGGATGGGCTCCTGTGGATCAGGGGCGGGGCCTGCGGCCGGGTCCGGGCGGTGGCCGGTCCACGCGGTGGCCGGTCCGGGCCGTGGACGGGCCCGAGTCGTGGTGGGTCCAGGCCGTGGCGGGTCGAGCCGTGGACGGGTCCGGGCCGTGGTCCCGGTACGTCCGCGTCCTGGCGGGCGTACCGGCGGTGGTCACGGGCCGGACCGTGTCTCAGGACGCCCTGGCCGGCTCCGGATTCCGGGGCTTCGGGGCCTGCGCCGCCGGCGTCGCGGCCTTGTCGCTGCCGCCGGTGAAGGCCTCGTACTCCCTGAGGACGTCCTCCGTCGGGCCGTCCATGCGGAGCACCCCGCGCTCCAGCCACAGCACGCGGTCGCAGGTGTCGCGGATCGACTTGTTGTTGTGGCTGACCAGGAACACGGTGCCCGCGTGCCGGCGCAGCTCGCGGATGCGTTCCTCCGAGCGGCGCTGGAAGGACCGGTCGCCGGTGGCGAGCGCCTCGTCGATGAGCAGCACGTCGTGGTCCTTGGCGGCGGCGATGGAGAACCGCAGCCGCGCGGCCATGCCCGAGGAGTACGTGCGCATCGGCAGCGAGATGAAGTCGCCCTTCTCGTTGATGCCGGAGAAGTCGACGATCTCGTCGTAGCGGTCGCGGATCTCCTCGCGGGACATGCCCATCGCGAGCCCGCCGAGGTAGACGTTGCGCTCGCCGGTCAGGTCGCCCATCAGAGCCGCGTTGACGCCGAGGAGCGAGGGCTGGCCGTTGGTGTAGATGTGGCCGTTCTCGACGGGCAGCAGGCCGGCGACGGCCTTCAGGAGCGTCGACTTGCCGGAGCCGTTCGTCCCGATCAGGCCGATGGCCTCGCCCTTGTACGCGGTGAAGGAGACGTCCTTGACGGCGTGCACCTTGCGGACGCCGGCGGCCTGTTCGGCCTTCTTGCCGCGGACGATGCGGTTCAGGGCCGCGGTGGCGGTGCCGCGGCCCGCGCCGGTGCCGTTGACGCGGTAGACGATGTCGACGTGGTCGACGACGACGGTGGGAACCGGCTCGTCCATGGGGTGCTGCGGGTGCTCGGGGTGTGCGAGGTGCTCAGCCACGGCCGTACGTCTCCTCAGCCTTCCAGAAGTAGATGAACCCGCCGACGCCGGCCAGCAGCGCCCAGCCCAGGGCCCAGGCCCAGACGTGGTGCGGAAGCTGGTGCGCGTGGAAGCTGTCGATCAGCGAGTAGCGCATCAGGTCGATGTAGACGGCGGCCGGGTTGCAGCCCAGCAGGACCTGCACGATGTGCGGCAGGCTCTTGTGCCCGTGGAGCACCTTGTCGAGGCTCCACATCACGCCGGAGACGTACATCCAGGTGCGCAGCAGGAACGGCATGAGCTGCGCGATGTCCGGCGTCTTGCTGCCCATCCGCGCCATGACCAGCGCGAGTCCGGTGTTGAAGGTGAACTGGAGCACCAGGACCGGGAGGGCGAGCAGCCAGTGCATGGTCGGCGGGACGCCGAAGCCGAGCAGGATCACGACCAGCGCGCACATCGAGAACAGCAGCTGCTGGAGCTGCTGAAGGCAGAAGGAGACGGGGAGCGCCGCGCGCGGGAAGTGCAGCGCGCGGACCAGGCCCAGGTTGCCCGAGATGGCGCGGGTGCCGGCCATCACGGACTGCTGCGTGAAGGTGAAGATGAAGACGCCGGTGACCAGGAACGGAACGTAGTCCGGAACACCGCGCTTGGTGTTCATCAGGATGCCGAAGATGAAGTAGTAGACGGCCGCGTTGAGCAGCGGCGTCATGATCTGCCAGACCTGGCCGAGCTTCGCCTGGCTGTACTGGGAGGTCAGCTTGGCGGTCGCGAACGCCGTGATGAAGTGACGGCGCTGCCACAGCTGCCGGACGTAGGCGGGCAGCGAGGGCCGGGCCCCGCTGACCGTGAGGCCGTGCCGGGCGGCGAGCACCGCGAGGTCTTCGGTGGGGGCGGGGGGCGCGAGGGGCGCCGTGCGGGACGGCGCGTCGAGGGCCTGACTCACATCCGTGGCTTTCCGCTAGGGAGGGCTCGGTGGCGACGGCGGGGGCCGCGTCTCCGCTCTCCGTCCCTTTTCTACGTCGGGACGGACCCGTTTCGTCGCAACGTGAGCGTAGGGGGAAACGACGTCGGAACGCAACCGTATCGTCGTAACGCTCTATGCTGACGGTATGGCGACCAACGTGAACGACGACGCGCGACCGCGGCGCAGGACCCCCGCCGGGGCCGCCGTGCTCCGGGAGGATGTGACCGAGGCTATTCGGGCGGCCGTCTTCGAGGAGCTGGCCGCCGTCGGGTACGGCCGTATGTCGATCGAGGGCATCGCGCGCCGTGCGGGCGTCGGCAAGACGGCGGTCTACCGGCGCTGGCGCTCCAAGCTGCACCTGGTCCTGGACCTGGTGTCGGCGGTCGCCGTGCAGGGGCTTCCCATGCCCGACACGGGCTCCCTGGAGACGGACCTCGGTCTCCTCTACGAGGTCGCCTCGCGTGCCCTGCGCCATCCCGTGGCCACGCAGATCATGCCGGACCTGCTCGCCGAGGCCGCCCGCAACCCGGAGATCGAGCAGGCCCTCCAGAAGGCGCTGCGCGAGGGCCAGCACGGCATCGCCAGCGGCATCGTCCGCGCGGCCGTGGCCCGCGGCGAGATCCGGCAGGACGTGGACGAGGACCTGGCCCTCGACCTGATCTCGGGGCCCCTGTACTGGCGCTCGGTCGTCATGCGCACGAAGCCCCCGAAGACGTACGTCCCGGCGCTGGCGTCGGCCACGGCGGCGGCGCTCAAGGCGCTGTAGGACACGCCGCAGGGGCGGATGCGTTGTCCGCGGCGCGAAGCCGCACGGAAAAGCCCCCTGTGCACGCCATCCGCGTGCACAGGGGGCTTTCTCTTCCGGGGCGGCCGGGCTCGCCCCGCGAGCGGGCCGGCCGGGAGGCCACGGGGCTCATGGATGTCTCTCCTTCTGGGGCAGGGGTGACGGGCTCACGCGCCGTCCGCGCGCGATGAGGCCGGTGAGCTTGTACGTGGCCGCCGCGAGGGCGGCGATCTGGACGAACGCCTCGCCGGAGATCACGAGCGTGTACGTGGTCGTCGTCGCCCGGTAGGCGGAGACCGAACTGAGGGCCGCACTGCAGGCGAGGAATGTCGCGACCAGGGTCACGTACAGGGGGCCCGGGGTGGTGATGCGTTGGTGGATGTGGCGCATGGGGTGTCTTCTTTCCAGGGGATTTCCGGCGGCATGGCCGTCCTCGATCCCGGTTCAAGTTACCGAGCCCGGAAGGCCGCGTGGCGTCCCGGCAATTCGTGACTCGGAGAATCCGGGTGCGCGTGCTAAGGGCGGGCGCCGAAACCGTCTGCGTCCGTTCCGCGGCCACGGGATCCGGGTGGCGCCGTGGCCGGTGCGCGCTGCGGCGGGCTGGGGAAGGCGGCCGTCGTCCCCGTGTCAAGCCCCGAAACTCCGTGCGGTGACGTGTGGCTCCGGCTGGGGCCTACTTGAGGCAGGCGGTCGCAGAGAGCGGCCGACGCACCGGCGCCCCTCCGGGAAGTCCCGGCGGCGCGGTTCGCGAGACGGAAGTCCCGCTGCCGACATCGCCCACGACTTCGTCGATGGCGTCCGGAAATTCTCATCGACCATTCCCAGAAGGAGATCCCCATGTCCCACACGAAGCCCTTCAGCCGGCGTCTCGTGATGCTCACCGTCGCCACCGGCCTGGCCGCCGGCGGCGCGATGCTTCCTGCCACGGCATTCGCATCGGCGCCGCATACCGGCGCCGTCGCGAAGACGGCCGTGACTCACGACCATCACGACAAGGGCGACCATGACGGAAAGGAAAAGAAGAAGAGCAAGAAGAACAAGGGCAAGCCCAAGGACATCAAGAACATGCCGGGCTGCCACTTCTACAAGGGCGAGGTCTTCTGCAAGGTGGATCCCGCGAAGAAGCCGGCCGATCCCGGGAAGCCCGCGGACCCGGCCAAGCCTGCGGATCCGGCGAAGCCTGCGGATCCGGCGAAGCCTGCGGATCCGGCGAAGCCTGCGGATCCGGCGAAGCCTGCGGATCCGGCGAAGCCTGCGGACCCCGCGAAGCCTGCGGACCCGGCCAAGCCGGCAGCCCCGGCCGGGGGTTGATTGCCGCAGGTGGCGGCACAGCGGCCCCGGTCGGCTGCCGACCGAGCCGACCGGCCGATGCGGAAGGGGCGGGCGTCTCCACGGACGCCCGGCCCTTCCGTCCCAGCGATCGCGTGCCCGGCGATCGCGTGCCCCGGCGTGGCCCACGCGCTCAGTGCGCGGCCAGCCGCCCGGCGAGCGCGATCAGCTCCGGCAGCCGCAGCACCCGGCCGTCGAACCCCGGCAGCGGCACGTGCAGCGGTGCGGTCCAGCGGGCCGGAACCGCGTCGTACCCGTACAGGGCGCCCGCGAGTGTCCCGGTGACCGCGGCGACGGTGTCGGTGTCGCCGCCCAGGTCGATCGCGGCGCGCACGGCGTCCTCGTACGACCTCGTCGTCCGTACCGCCCACACGGCGGATCCGAGGCAGGGCCACACTGCGCCGTTGAACTCCGTGGCCAGGTCCGGGTGCCAGTCCGGCGCGAGGACGGTCGCGTACCGCCCGCGGTGGTCGGGGCGCACGCAGCCGAGCGTGTCGGGGATCGCCGCGAGCGGATCGGAGCCGTCGAGCGCCACGCGGACCAGTTCGTGAAGGATCGCCGTGCCCTCCCAGGCGGCCGCGTCGCCGTGGGTGAGGGCGGAGATGCGGCGGGCCGCGTCCATGGAGGAGTCACGACCGGCCCGCGCGAAGTACACGGCCGAGGTCGCGGCCCGCATCAGTGCCCCGTTGCCCGCGGCCCGCAGACTGACCTGGAAGTGGATGGCGGCGGCGAGGTCCCACGGCATGCCGTTGGTGAGTACGTCCTCGGTCTGCAGCCCGATGTCCTTGGGTTCGGCCGCGGCCCACCGCTGGAACCGCCCGAAGACGTCGGCCGGTTCGAGTCCTCCGCACTCCAGCAGCGACTCGGCGACCAGAACCGCCATCTGCGTGTCGTCCGTGGCCTCGCCCGGCTCCCAGCCGCCGCCCCCGCACATCTCGTCGCCGCCCCCACCGAACCGTTCGGAGAACGCCCCCTCGGGGCCGAACTCGAACGGCGCGCCCAGCGCGTCCCCCACGGCCGACCCGACGACGGCGCCGAGGGCCCGCTCCTCACGGTTCACACGACCGACTCCTCACCATCTGGACGGGAGCGCCCGCTCCACACCGGAAGCGGCAACCTGTCGCCCGCGACGGCGGCGGGCCCTGCCCGGACCCCGGTCCCGCAGCACCCGGCCGGGGCGCCGGGCCACCCCAGGACGGCGGGCGCCCGGGCGTGGTGTCAGCCCTTGCGGCGGGCCTCCGGGTGGCGGCGGGTCCAGCCCTCCCAGGCCGAGGTGATCATGTCGCGGACGTCGTGCCGGGCCTTCCAGCCCAGTTCCGTGGCGATGCGGTCGGCGGAGGCGACCACGCGGGCCGGGTCGCCGGGGCGGCGCGGGGTCACCTCGGGAGCCACGTCGTAGCCGGTGACCTCGTTGATCAGGTCGATCATCTCCCGTACGGAGACGCCCTCGCCGCGGCCGATGTTGACCGTGAGGTCGGTGCCGGGGGCGGCCGCGAGGCGCCGGGCGACCGCCACATGGGCCTCCGCCAGGTCGACCACGTGGATGTAGTCGCGCACGCAGGTGCCGTCCGGCGTCGCGTAGTCGTCGCCGAAGATCTGCGGCGCCGCGCCCTGCGTCAGCTTCTCGAACACCATCGGGACGAGGTTGAAGACCCCGGTGTCGGCCAGCTCGGGCGCCGCCGCGCCCGCCACGTTGAAGTAGCGCAGCGACGCCGTGGACAGTCCGTGCGCCCGGCCCGCGGCCCGTGCCAGCCACTCGCCGGCCAGCTTCGTCTCGCCGTACGGGCTCATCGGCGCGCAGGGCGTGTCCTCGGTGACCAGGTCCACGTCCGGCATGCCGTACACGGCCGCCGAGGAGGAGAAGAGGAAGGAGCCCACGCCGGCCGCCGTCGTCTGCTCCAGCAGGATCCGCAGGCCCTCGACGTTCTCGTGGTAGTAGCGCAGCGGCTGCTCCACCGACTCGCCCACCTGCTTCTTCGCGGCGAGGTGGACGACGCCGCTGATGTCGTGCTCCTTCAGGGTGCGGCGCAGGAGCTCCGCGTCGAGCGTCGAGCCCTCCACCATGGGGACGCCCTCGGGGACGCGCTCGACGATGCCGGTGGACAGGTCGTCGTAGACCACGGCCTTCTCGCCCGCCGCTGTCATCGCGTGGACGACGTGCGCCCCGATGTAGCCGGCGCCTCCAGTGATCAGCCAGGTCATCGCTCGCTCACCCGTCCTGTCGTCGTGTCGTTCGTCATCGCGTGTCTCCCGGGCCGGGGCCCGGCTCCGGGGACACAGTGCCGGAGGTCGAGCATGCCAGAGGGGGCGTAATCGTCGTATCAGTGAAACAAACGTCCCATCGCGCGTCCCGCCCGGCGTCGCACCACCGCCACCACTCCGCCGAGGCCGGGGGCGACCCGCACCGCCAGGGAACCGGAGTGGGTCGCATACGGGTGCACGAGGAGGACGCCGTGGCGGCGGCTGGGGATCGCCGTCCGGCGGAGCAGGTCGGGGGCGGTGGTGGCGTGGGGGGTGGTGTCGCGGGTCGTGCCGTCGGCGAAGTGCAGGCGCAGCCGGACGTCCCAGGTGCCGGCGGTCAGCGCCGACAGGTCCACCAGGGCGTCGGTGACCCAGGTCGCCGCGTCTGGGTGCACGGCCCTGTGCGTTCCCGCGTCCGCGGCCGGGTGCCCGTTCCTGCGCGTGCCTGTGCTCGTGTCCGGGTGCACGTCCCTGCGTTTTCCTGCGTTCGCGGCCGGGTGCACGTCCGGGCCCGTGTCTGCGCTCGTGTCCTGGGCGGGTTCCCCTCCGGCGGCCCCTGCCCCCGGCTCCGCCCGCAGGGATGCGGTGCGGCGCAGCCCCGCGCGGCCGTCGTGGCGGTCCACGAAGGTGATGTCCACCGTGCTGGGGCCGCCCGTGGCCGCCACACGGCCGTACAGCTCGTGGAGGCGGAGGCTCAGCAGGGCCGCGCCGGGGCGGCGGGGGCGCAGCTCCGCGTCCACGGCCAGGGGGAGCAGCCGCATGGGGCGTACGAGGAGGTGCTCCAGGAGGACGTCGGGCAGGTCGGCCGACCAGACGGGGACCGCGTCGCGGTCGCGGGGGTGCGGGGGGCGCAGGCGGGAGGGGCGGGCGGCGACCTCCTTGAGGCGGGGCAGGTCGCGCGGCTGCTCGGAGGCGAGGACGACGCGGGCGACGACCCGCCCGGGGGCGGGCGCCAGATCGATGTCGGCGGTGTCGAAGGCCGACAGGTAGGCACGCGTGGCGGTCCACCACTCACGGCGGTACGCCGGATCGCGCAGCTCCAGCTCACGGGCGTACATCCGCAGCTCGTGGTCGACGAACTTGGCGCGTGCGGCGCGTACGAGCCGTTTCTCGCCGGCGTCCCGGAGGGTCTCGACGGCCAGCCGGTGGGCCTCGATGCGGGCCTGCCAGTTCGCGCCGTCGCCCCGGTCCAGGGAGATGGAGGGCTGTGCGGCGTCGCGCCGCACCTGCCACACGTACACGGGGTCGGGGATCAGCGCGAGGCGCGGCGCGGCGGCGAGGACGCGCGCGGTGAAGACGAAGTCCTCGTAGCGGAAGCGGCCGTCGGGGAAGCGGATCGCGTGCTCGCGCAGGAAGGCGGTGCGGTACAGCTTGTTGACGCAGAGCGTGTCGTGGACGAGCCGGGGGAGCCGGTCCGGGTGCTCCACGAACGCCGGCTGCGTGTACAGGTCCGGCTGCCACGGGACGTCGCGGCGCTCCGGCAGCTCGCGGCGCAGACAGAGGCCGGACACCACGTCGGCGTCGTGGGCGACCAGGGCGTCGAGCAGTGCCTCCACGGCGCCGACCGCCAGTACGTCGTCGCTGTCGAGGAACATCACACAGGGCGCCGTGGCGGCGTCGACGCCGTCGTTGCGGGGGGTGCCGCAGCCGCCGCTGTTGCGGGCGCGGCGCACCACCTTCAGGCGCCGCGTCGGGTCCTCGGAGGCGAGCCGCTCCAGCACCCGGGCGCTGTCGTCCGTCGACCCGTCGTCGACGGCGATCACCTCGCGCACGACGGGTCCCTGCGCCAGCGCGGAGCGCACCGCGTCGGCGACGTGCGCGGCGTCGTTGTAGCCGATCACGACGACGGCGACCTGTGCCTGAGGGGGGTGCGGACGGTCCACGGATCGAGTCCTCCTGTCGTAGTCCGCTCGGCGCGACGGCGCCGCTGCCGTCGAGCCGCTGGCGCTGCTGCCGTCGGTGAGCCCGAGGCGAGCTAGTCGTTCGTCTCGATTGTCCTGTATGTGGAGAGTGTTCTGTTGGTGAGCGTCGATGATTCCGCGGCCGCCACCGTGCCCGCGCGGCTCGCCGTCCACAGCCGTCGGAACGACAGCGCCGCGGCCGTGGCCAGCAGCCCGTTGCGCACGAGCATCAGCAGCACGCCGGGCAGGGTGGACTGCGTCACCTCGTGGTAGAAGCACGGATACGCGAGGGTGCTGACCGCCGTCGCGACCGTGACCAGCGCGGCGACCGGCCGCTGGGTCGTCTGCCGTGAGGTGAGGCAGACCGCGCAGAGGCCGATCAGCCACACCATGTACTGGGGGCTGATCACCCGGCTGGTGACCGTGAACAGCAGCACGGCGGCGAGCGCCGCGTCGTACGGCGTCGCCTCGGTCCAGCGCACCGCGCGCAGCCGCCACACCAGCAGCAGGCCCAAGGCGGCGAGCGTCAGCAGCACGGACACGGCGGCTACCCACGAGACGTACGGACCGGTGAACTCCATCGCCCCGTACCGGAACGTCACCTGTCCCGGCCAGCCGGCGCGCTTCGCCAGCGACAGGGCCGTGCCGCCCAGCGACTCGATCTGCACCCCGCGCCCGCCCTGTTCGGTGAGGAACGACAGCGGATTGCGGAAGGCCGCCGTCAGCACCAGGAGCAGCGCGCCCGCCGACACCGCCCCGGCGGCCCATGCGTCACGGGAGGTACGTCCGCGCGGCGTGCCGAGCAGGGTCAGCGCGGGCCACACCTTCATCAGCGTGCCGAGCGCGGCGAACATGCCGCCCGCGCGCGGGGAGTGCGCGAGCGCCAGCAGGGCGAACACCGCGAGGGCGGTGACCTGGACGTCGTACCGGGCGAGCGGGGTGTGCAGCAGCAGCGGCAGGCCCGCCGTCCACAGGGCCGCCCCGGCCAGGCCCCGCTCCGGCCGCAGCCCCGCGCGGGTGAGCGCCAGCGTCACCAGGGCATCCGTGGCGAGGGTGAGTGCGACGAACGCCTGGAAGTACGTCAGCCACGGCAGCACCGCCGGCGACAACAGCACCGGACCCGCACCCGGCGGGTACTGCCAACTCGGGTCGTCGGCCGGAAAGGCGCCACGGGCCAGTACTCCGTACCAGTGGAAGTAGAGGACGTGCACCTCGCCCGCGACACCCCCGATTCCGACCGGGTCGCGGCCGTCCCGGGCCAGCAGCCAGAGCATGGCGGCGCGGGTCGTGATCCAGCCGACGGCCAGTGCGACCAGGCGTCTTCGTCGTCCGGCGGGGTTCTCGGGGGTGGGCAGGGAGCCCGGCTCGGGGGTGGGCTGGAGCGAGGTGAGGGCTGCGTACGTCATCAGGGGGGAGCGTAAGCCGCGTACGCGCTGAAACACCGTCAATGCCCGATCAACGTGAGGTAATAGCACAAAATCGGTCACATGGTGGTCAAGGCATCCGCACCCAGCAAGGCGCCGGGCACGTCGGTCCGTCCCCGGCCGGGCATCGGCCGGTGGCCGGGCACTCGTACGCCCCGAGGCTCCTCCCGTGGCCCGTACCGGCTGTCGGCGAAGCGCACGGCGCGGCGCCTGGCCGGCCTCGTCGCACAGTGGGTTCCCGCCCCGTGCACGAGCGCCGCGGTCTGGGCCGTGTTCGTTCCCGCGCTCGTCATGCTCGGCCTCGGCCTGTGGGGCCTGGACCGCGGCTCGATGTGGCGCGACGAAGGCGTCACCTTCGAGGTCGCGCAGCGCAGCCTGCCCGAGATGTGGCGGCTGCTGCACCACGTCGACATGGTGCACGCCCTCTACTACCTCCTCATGCACCTCCTCCTGTCCGTCCATCCCGGCGAGATCATGCTGCGGCTGCCGTCGGTGGCCGCCGCGACCGCCACGGCCGCGGCCGTCGCCGCCATCGGCACCCGGCTAGCCCGCCCCCGGGTCGGCCTGTGGGCGGGCCTGCTCTATGCGGCGACCCCGCTGACCGGCTACTACGCGCAGGAGGGCCGCTCCTACGCCCTCGTCGCCGCCGGGGCCGCGCTCTCCACGCTCCTGCTGGTCCGTGCCGTGAACCGCCCCCGACCCCGCGTGCTCGACTGGTACGCCTACGCGGCCGTCGTCGCCGTCACCACGGTGCTGCACGCCATGGCGGTCCTCGTCCTGTTCGCCCACGCGGCGACGCTGGTCGTCTCGCGGGTGCCGCGCGCGGTGTGGCGGGGCTTCGTCTGCGCGCTGGGCGCGGCGGCGCTGGTGCTGGTCCCCTTCGCGTACGTCTCGCACACCCAGATCGCTCAGCTGGAGTGGCTGACGGCGCCGGGCGCGCGGGAGGCCGACCTGCTCGTGCGCGCCTTCGCCGGGCCCAGCCGGGTCGTGCTGTTCCTCCAGCTGGTGCTCGTCTCGGTGGCGCTGCGCGCCCCGCTCGAGCGCGCGCGCCGGCTCTCACTGAACACCGTGGCGCTGCCGCTGATGGTGCTCCCGCCGCTCGTGCTGTTCGCGGTGTCGGACTACTACCGGCCGCTGTACGACCTGCGGTACGTGCTGTTCGCCCTGTCGGGTGCGCCGCTGCTGGTGGCCGGGGGCGCCGAACGCGTGGTCCTCTCGCTCGGCCGGCTGCGGTCCCTGGCCCGGATGCCGCGGCGGGCCGTCACCGCACTGTTCGGGATCGGCCTGGCCGGCCTCGGCTTCTGGTGGCAGCTGCCGGTGCACCAGGCCGACCGCACAGCGGCGAGCCGCCCGGACGACCTCGGGGCCGTGGCGCGTGTCGCCGCCCGCGAGGTGCGGCCCGGCGATGCCGTGCTGTTCCTGCCCTCCATCGGACGCCGTACCGAGCTGGTCTACCCCGACAGCTTCCGCGGCACCTACGACGTCGCGCTCGCCAAGAGCGCCGCCAACTCCGACACCCTGTACGGCCGTGAGGTCGGCGCGGACGAACTGCGCGGCCGTCTCATCAAGTTGAACCGGGTATGGGTGCTCTCGGAACGCTGGGCGAGCGACCGCAACTGGTCGCCCACCGACAAGACGGAGCGCGCCAAACTCGCCGCGATCGGCCAGGAGTTCGTCCAGCTCAAGCAGATCCGGCAGAGCGGGGTCACCCTCGCCCTGTACGTACGGCGGCCGTGGCAACGGCCGGGGCTCTACGGCGACGAGGGGCTGCCCGTGGGGCCGGGCGGAGTGCAGCCGCCGGTCGACGGACCCGGGATGCAGGTACCGCCGATCGACGGTGCGCCGGGCGCGGAGTGGTCGCCGCAGGACGGGGCGGGAGTGGGTGCCGGTGGGGCGCCCGCGGGCGGGTCCGGTGTGCAGCCGCCGCCCGCCGGCGGATACGGGGGCGCGTTGTCCGACTCCGGGAGCGGGCCGTACGTGCCGCCGGGCAGCCGGTACCAGGGAGGCGAGCAGGCCGGAGGGTACGCGCCGCAGGCCCCGCAGGTGCCGGGTCCGCAGGGCGCGGTGCCGGGGATGCCGGGGGTGCCCGGGGTTCCGGAGCAGGGTGCGCCTCAGCAGGGCGCTCCGCAGCAGGGCGCGCCGCAACTGGGCGCCCCGCAGCAGGAGGCGCCGCCCGCCGGGCAGTGACCGCTCGGCTCCAAGCCGGGTTCCTGGTCGGGTTGCCGGTCCGGGTTTCTGTGCGGTTCCCGGTCCGGGTTCCCGTGGGGTAATGCGGCGGATGTGGTGATCGGCGGTCGCGGAGCGGGCGCCGAGGCGTGGTCGTGCTAGTCGTCGGTCGGGCCGCAGTTCGGGGGGAGGTCCAGGGCCGCCGCGTCCAGCGCCAGGGTGAGGCGGTCGAGCCGGGTGCGCAGATCGCGGATCTCCGCCAGGTCGAAGCCCGTGGACGCGCCGATCCGCCGCGGCACCTGTCGCGCCCGCTCCCGCAGTGCCGTACCGGACTCGGTGAGCAGAACCCGTACCGACCGCTCGTCGCTCGCGCTGCGCTCGCGCCGTACGAGCCCCGCCCCTTCCAGTCGCTTCAGCAGCGGCGACAGCGTGCCGGAGTCGAGCCGGAGGTGCTCGCCGAGCTTCTTCACGGGCAGCTCGCCGTGCTCCCAGAGCACCAGCATCACCAGGTACTGCGGATAGGTGAGCTCCAGGTCCTTGAGCAGGACCCGGTAGACGCCGTTGAAGGCGCGCGCGGCCGCGTGCAGGGAGAAGCAGATCTGCCGGTCGAGGCGGAGGAAGTCCTCCTCGGACACGGTGGCGCCGCCGGGCTCGTCGGGGAACCAGGACCCGGATGTGTCGGCCGGGGGCTCGGCGGCGGTTCCGGCAGGGGTCTCGGCAGAGGGTGATGTCGCCATGGCTCCAGGGTAACCGGTGGCGATGGCGAGCAATTGAGTTGTGCGCAATTGAATTGCGTGCTCTACTGGTGGACGTGAAGCGGCGGCCGACCGAGGCCGCCGGGACCGACGTGTGAGGGATGTGCTCCATGGACGCGCTGTACACCGCTGTCGCCACCGCCAACGGCCGCGAGGGCCGGGCCGTCAGCTCCGACCGGCAGATCGACCTGCCGCTGGCCATGCCGCCGGCGCTCGGTGGCAACGGCCAGGGCACCAACCCGGAGCAGCTCTTCGCCGCCGGCTACGCCGCGTGCTTCGCCAGCGCGCTCGGTCTCGTGGGCCGCCAGGCCAAGGTGGACACCGGCGAGGCGTCCGTCACCGCCGAGGTCGGCATCGGCAAGGACGGTGAGGGCTTCGGGCTCGCCGTGACGCTGCGCGTGGAGCTGCCGGAGTCCCTCGCGGGCGAGACCGGCGAGCGGCTGGTCAAGCAGGCCCACGAGGTCTGCCCCTACTCCCGCGCCACGCGCGGCAACATCCCGGTCGAGCTCGTCGTCGAGTAGGCGGAGCACCTCGCGCAGGCCGAGCTGCCGGAGCAGGACGAGGAGGCCGACCCAGTCGGCTGAGCCTGCCGAGCCTGCCGCGTCGGTCGAACCGAGCAGGCCCGGTCGTCGGACAGCGCGAGTGGCGCGAGTGGCGTGGGTGGCGTGGGTGGGGCGACTGTGCCGCCCGGTCGGCCCGGTCGGCCCGGTCCGCCCGGGTCGAGCGGTCGGCCCGGTCCGCCCGGGCCGACCCGGCGCCCAGGCCGACGCAGACCGTCAGGCCCCCCAGCCGACGGCCCGGCCGGACCGTCATCTCTTCCGCGGCCCCGGAGTTCGCGGCCCGTGGGGCCCGTGGGGTCCGTGCGGCCCCCGACCCGTGGCCCCGCGGCCCGGACCCCGTGGGCCGTGACGCGTGGCGCACAGCCCCGGCCCGCAGCCCCGGCCCGGCCGACGGTCCAGGCCCAAGGCCCCACCCACCCAGCCGGGCCCCCAGCCACCGCGGCCCCTCTCCCGGGCCCGTGGGCCCCGACGCGGCCCGGCCACGCAGGGCCCCGGCCCTCTCACGCCCCGAACGGGTCGACGCGGGCCAGTACTTCACCGGTGTGGCGGCTCCAGTCGACCACCACGGCCTCCGGCGGCACGTGCTGGTCGGGGGAGAGCAGCAGCCACCGCACGTGGTAGCGGCGGGCGATCTCCGTCCGTCGTGCCCGCGTCGACGACGGGTCGAGATAGGCGTGCACCTCGCTCAGGCGGCGCGTGCGCACCGTCTCGTCGAGCGCCGGGTCCGGCCAGGCGGGGGCCACGAGGTTCGGGCCGTAGGCCGGGAGTGAACGGGTGGAGCGGTACCCGTCGGTGAGGACGACCTCGCCGGGGCCGATGTGCTGGGCCGCCCACTCGTAGGTCGGCCAGCGCGGCGGCTGGTCGAAGCCGACGGGGTCCAGGGATCTGGGGACCACAGCGCCCGCCTGGATGCCGAAGAAGCCGAGGACCGCCGCGCCCGCCGCCGTCGCGGCCAGGGCGCGGCGGGGCCATGCCCACGGGCGGGGGGCCGCGACGGCGATCGCCAGGGCGAACTGGAGGGGGACCAGGGTGAGGCCCAGGATGCGGCCGTACGTGTAATGGCCGGTGCACCAGCCGTACGCGACCACGGCCACCTCGAGGCCGAACATCAGCGCGAGCGGGTCGCGGTGGTCGCGCCGGAGCCTGAGCCACAGCGGCGGCAGGCCCGGCAGGGCCAGCCAGAAGCGCTGGGGAAGGTCCGTGTAGAGCTGGGCGTGGATCGCGTCCACGCTGGGGTCGCCGACGAGGGCGAAGACGTCGAAGTAGGGCCACAGCCCCGCCGTCAGGGCGGCGGCCGCCCCGGTGACCGCCCACCCCGGGGGCAGCCGGTACCCGCGGAGCGTGCCCAGCGCGAAGGCCGTCACGCCGATGACCGTGCCCACCGACGTGATCGGATGCACCAGCAGGACGGTCCCGCACAGCACCCCCAGGCCCCCGTACGACCACAGGGCCCTGCGCCCGTCGCCCGCGCCGCGCGCACGACGGCCGGCCCACGCCCACGCCCAGAACGTCAGCCCGATCGCGAAGGTCGACGGATAGGCGAGGTTCCCCGTCATCGACATCAGGCCCAGATAGCCGCTCCACCAGGCCATGTGGGTGCCCCAGAGCACGGTCATGAAGGCCAGGGCGAGCACGGGGGCCCACGGACGCGGCGTCAGCGTCCTGACGAACCGAGCCAGTCCGGTGAGCAGCACCAGCAGGTTCAGCGGGCCGCTCAGCTTCACCACCTCCCAGCCCGGCAGACCCGTCAGCCGCGCGGCCATCCCCTGGGCCACCGCGTACGGCGAGTAGTACGGGCTGCCCGCACCCGGCAGGTCCGCCATGGGATGGCGGGGATGGAGGAGGTCGGCCTCGAGGCGTTCGACGACGGCCGCGTGCTGGCCGAAGTCGCAGCACATCGGGACCCGCCAGTAGGCGAGGGACATCCCCAGCCAGAACAGGGCACCGAGGACCAGGAAGGGGCTCGGCCGCAGCCGGCGGCCGTGCAGCGCCGTCGCGCCGCCGGCCGCCGGCGCCCGGCCGGCGTGCGTCGGGGTGGACGCCGTCGTGGACGTCATCGCAGCAGACGCTCCACGACCCGCTCGGCGGCCCGGCCGTCGTCCAGGTCGCAGTACGTCTCCCGGAACGCCGCGTACGCGTCAGCGTGCCGCTCCTCGATCGACGGCAGCTCGCGCAGGGCCTCGGTCACCTCGGCCGTGGACGCCAGCAGCGGTCCCGGGGCGACCGCCTCGAAGTCGACGTAGAAACCGCGGACCGTGTCCCGGTAGTGCTCCAGGTCGTAGGTGTGGAACAGCATCGGACGGCCCGTGTGCGCGAAGTCGAACATGAGGGACGAGTAGTCCGTGATCAGGACGTCGGCCACCAGGAGGAGTTCGGCGACGCGCGGATGGCGCGACACATCGCGGACGAACGGGGCCCGGGCGCCCGGCAGCCGGCCCGCCGTCAGCGGGTGGGTCCGGGCCAGCAGGACGTGGTCACGGCCGAGGGCCCGTTCCGCGGCCCGGAAGTCGAAGGCGGGTTCGTGGCGGAAGCGGGACCCGGCGTGTGCGCCGCCCGCGTACGCGCCCCCGAAGGACCCGGTCGCCGGGCCGCCCGCCCCGCACGCGAGGTGGTCGCGGTACGTCGGCGCGTACAGCACGACGCGGACGCCCGGCTCGATGCCGAGCTGTCTGCGGACCTGTTCGGCCGTCTTCCCGCGGTCGTCGGCGAGCAGGAGGTCGCTGCGCGGCGAACCGGCCTCCAGCACCTCGCCGTCGAAGGCGAGCGCGCGGGCCAGCAGCGGGGTCGCGAACCGGGCGGGGGAGACCAGCACGTCCCACTGGCGGGACAGTGCGGGCAGCGCGTCGAGGTGCGCGTGGTCCGCGTACAGGGAATCCGTGAGGTCCAGTCCGACGCGCTTGAGCGGGGTGCCGTGCCAGGTCTGTACGACGGTCTGGCCGGGGCGTTTGTCGAACCAGTCCGGCAGATGACCGGACGTCACGATGCGGCGGCACCGCGCCAGCGCGTCGTACCAGTCCGCCGAACCCTCCTCCACGCCCGCCGCGGCGCCCGGCACCTCGGTGCGCTGGTCCCGGGTCACCCACAGGTGCTCCACGTCCGTGCCGCGCCGCACCAGCTCGGCGTGCACGGCGCGCGGGGCGTCCTCGTCGACGGAGCCGATGTAAAGGACCGCGTCCCGCAGGGGCTCCTTGCGCCGCAGCGGGTAGCGGACGGTACGCAGCCGGTGCTGCCGGTAGGCGCCGCGCTCGCCGCGCGCCCGTACCGGACCGGCCTCCACGAGCAGCCGGTCGCCGAACCGGCGGTCCACGGTGAACTCCCGCCCCCCGCACACGCGGTGCCCCGGAAGCCGCGCCCCCACGGAGGCGAGCACCCCCACCGGCACCCCGTCCTCGCCGACGCCCGCGACACCCGTGTCCCCGGCGCCCCCGTCCGCAGGGTCCGGCTCCCGCACATCCCGCAGGAACGCGTACCACCGCCCCTCGCCGAGCACCCCGCCGCCGGGTGCGACCGTCGCCGTGAACCGCCCCGGCGACCGCTCCACCGGGACCGACACCTCCTCCCCGAGGCCGCTGTGCCGCAGCACGAGCTCCGCCTCGCCCCAGCCGCCGTCCGCCAGGGTGCCCGCCACGGTCAGCGTGCCGTCGTCGGACCAGGACAGCGTGTCGGCGAGCGGGCGGCGGGTCAGTTCCACGACCAGCTGGCCCTTGTCGTTGGAGACCGCGCACAGATCGCGGCCGGCGCGCGTCGCGTACCGGCCGGGCGGCAGGTCGAGGGTCGCCGCGACCGAGCGGAGGCCGCCGTCGGGCAGGACGAGGTTGACCTGCCAGCGGTCGCCGTGCGGCGGCTCCACCTCCTTGGGCTCCCGGTGCGGCGCCGGCGCCACACCCTCCAGGTCGCGCAGCGGCAGCCGGGCCTCGAAGCGGTCGCCGGAGACCGTCACCGGGCAGTCGAAGGACGTGCCGGAGTGCTTGTGCTTCAGCCGCAGCGCACGGGGCGCGATGCCGTGCAGCCGGCCCGCGACCACGACGTCGTCACCGTCGCGCCGGTGGGCGTCGGCCCGGGCTGCGTACGCCACGACCTTCAGGGCGAGGCGGCCCTTGCTGAAGGCGACGACCAGGCGCATCCCGTCGCCGAGCTCGCGCACACAGGACTGGGCGGCGGCGCCGTCGAGCGATCGCACGGCGGCACGGCGTACCGTGCCGTGGCCCGCGACGACCACGCCGAGCATCCAGTCTCCCGGCTGCCAGCGGCCCTTGACCTTCAGCAGCTCGGGGCGGACGGTCATCTCGAAGCCGGACAGGTCGTAACAGTGCAGCAGCTGCCGGGAGTTCTCGGTGGCCGCCGGATCGAGGACGGTGCGGGTCGGCACCCTGCGCATCCGGGTGCGGCTGTCCGTGGCCTTCAGGACGCCCGCCTTGACCGAGTGCGAGGGCCTGGTCGCCTCCAGGTTGCGTACGTAGGCGTATCCGCTGATCCGCAGTGTCCCGTCGGCGTCCCACGCCGTCTCACGGACCCGGGCGACGACGGGCAGCTCGTCCCGCCCGAGCCGCGCCACGCCGTCCGGCACCGCGATGGTCCCGCCCGAGGCGCGCGGGAACTCGGCGGTGCGCCGGACCGCGCCGCGCACCCGGAACGCCGTTCCGTGCCGGCGTTCGGCCGACAGCAGTTCGATCAGTTCCGGCAGGCGCCGGTCGCGCACCAGCTGCCACTTGACGCGCAGTCCGACCGGCAGGTCCCGCACCACGGACGGGTCGGCGCGGCGCAGGAAGGCGGCGCTGTCGTCGAGGAACGCGCCGCGGTACTCGGGGCCGCCCATCGGCAGGCCCTCGAGGAAGTACACGAAGTCGTCGCGCAGACAGGAGGCGTCGTACGTCGCCTTGTGCTCGGGCGCGTGCACCGCGAGGAACCGGCTGACGTGGTCGCAGGCCGCGATGCGGTCGCGCACGCCCTTCACATCGGTGCGCCGCCTGGTGATGGAGCCCTCGCGGACACGCCAGTAGTAGACGTGGTCCCGCAGCACGTCGACCGTCTCCGCCAGGAAGTGCGCGGGGATCATGACGGGGGTGTCCTCGTAGAGGCGCCCCTCGGGGAAGGACAGGCGGTGCCGGTCCCAGAACTCCCGCCGGAACACCTTGTTCCAGGCGACCCGGTCGGCGAGCAGACGGAGGTCGCGGGTGATGTGGGTGCGTTCGCGGCCGGAGGTCAGCCACTTGTACTGCCAGGCCTGCTGGCGCCCGTGCTCGCCGAGCCGCCACACATTGCCGGTCGCGAAGTCCGAGCCGGTGCGCTCCAGGCTGCGCACCATCCGCTCGTACGCGTCGTGCGGCACGATGTCGTCGCTGTCCGCGAAGGCCAGGAACTCCGTGCCGGGGGACGCCTCGCGCACCCCGGTGTTGCGGGCCGCGCTCAGGCCCGCGTTGTCCTGGCGTACGTAGCGGAAGCGGGGGTCGCGGGCCGCGAACTCCCGGGCGATGTGCGCGCTGCCGTCGGTGGAGCCGTCGTCGACGAGTACGGCCTCGAACGCGGACAGGCTCTGCCCGGCGATCGACTCCAGGCACTCCGGCAGATAGTCCTCGACGTTGTAGACGGGGACGACGACGCTGAGGCGGGGGATTGTTGAAGAATGCGTCGAATGCGGCAAGTGTGGCATTGTTGCCCTTTTCCCGTCCTGGACGCGCTCCTTGCACCTCATCACCTGGATGAGTGAGGCAAGGTCTTCGACAGGGCGAACACCCATGACTACCGTCAGGTGTTATGTCCCGTTTCTCCGTTGTCGTCCCCGCCTTCAAAGTGCAGGGGCATCTGCGCGCCTGCCTCGATTCGGTCCTCGGTCAGTCGTTCACGGACGTCGAACTGATCGTCGTCGACGACGCGTCGCCCGACGCGGGCGCGCGGATCGCCGCGGAGTGCGCGGAGCACGACCCCCGGGTCGAGCTCGTCCGCCACGACCGTCACGCGGGCGCCGGAGCGGCCCGCAACACCGGTGCCGAGCGCGCCCGCGGCGACCATCTGCTCTTCCTCGACGGCGACGACACCCTGCTGCCCGGCGCGCTCGCCGCCCTCACGGACGCCCTCGACGCGGCGTCCGGGCCGGACGTGCTGCTGTTCGGCCACGAGACCGTCGACTGGTGGGAGACCGTGCGGCCCGGCCCCGACGACCTCACCGACGATCCGCTCGCGCTCACCCCGGCCGCCTGGAACCGGCTGGTGCGACGGGAGTTCTGGACCGGGCACGGACTGCGGTTCGCCGACCACGCCCCGTACGAGGACATCGTGCCCGTGCACCGTGCCGTGCTGCTCGCGGGCGACCGCCTCGCCACCCTGGACCGGGCCTGCGTGCGCTGGCGCAGACGGCGCGCCGGCAGCGTCTCGACGGTCCCGGGCCGCCACCACTTCGCCGTCGTCGACCGGTACGCCGAACTGCTGGCCGCGACCCCGGACCCCGCCGAACGGGCCCGCATCCTGCCGCTCATGGAGCGCCGGCTGCTCGAGGTCCTGGACGACCCGGGCCGCATCCGCCCCGCCGACCGCCGCGACTTCTTCCGCGCCGCCTCCCGGCTGCACCGCGCCCACACCCCCGGCGGCGGCCGCGCCTTCGGCTCCTACGCCGCCCACGAGGCGCTGCGCACCGCGGCCGACCGGCGCCGCCGGATCGCCGGGCAGCTGACGCGGCAGAAGAAGAAGCTGCGGCGGCGCGTGATGGGCCTCGCCTACCGCTCCGATCTGCGCCGCCCGCTCGACCCGCGGCTCGCCGTCTACGGCGCGTACTGGAACCGCGGCGTGTCCTGCAATCCGGCCGCCATCCACGCCCGGGCCCGCGAACTCGCCCCGCACATCCGGGGTGTGTGGGTGGTCAGCAGCCGTCACGCCGACCGGGTGCCCGACGGTGTCGAGTACGTCATCGAGGGTTCCCGGCGCTACTGGGAGACCATGGCCCGCGCCACTTATCTGATCAACAACTCCAGCTTCCCCGGCGGCTTCACCAAGCGCCCCGGCCAGGTCTACCTCCAGACCCACCACGGGACGCCGCTGAAGATGATGGGCATGGACCAGCGCCGCTACCCGGCCGGTACGCACGGCATCAGCTTCCAGAAGGTGCTCGACCACACCGACCAGTGGGACTTCAGCCTCTCGTCGAACCCGCACTCGACGGAGGTCTGGGAGCGCGTCTACCCGTCGGCCGCCTACCGCCCGCTGGAGGTGGGCTACCCCCGCAACGACGTCCTCGCCACCGCGGGCCCGGAGGACCGCGCCCGCGCCCGCTCCGCCCTGGGTCTGGCCGACGACCGCACCGTCCTGCTGTACGCGCCCACCCACCGCGACTACCAGCGCGGCTTTCTGCCCCGGCTCGAACTGGACCGGTTCGTGCGGGCCCTCGGCCCGTCGTACGTCCTCCTCGTCCGCGCCCACTACTTCTACGGCGCCGAAGCGGGCCTCGCCGCCCACCCGCAGATCGTCGACGTCACCGCGCACCCCGCCGTGGAGGACCTGTGCATCGCCGCGGACGCGCTCGTCACGGACTACTCGTCCCTGATGTTCGACTACGCCTGTCTGGACCGGCCCATCGTCACCTACGCCCCCGACTGGCAGGCCTACCGGCTCGCCCGCGGCACCTACTTCGACCTGCTCTCCGGCCGGCCCGGCGAAACCCCGGGCGCCGTCGCCACCTGCGAGGAGGAGCTCGTCGAACTGTTCCGCGACGGCAGCTGGGACAGCTTCGCGACCCGGCGGCTGCAGAGCGCGTTCCGTGCGCGCTTCTGCCCCTACGACGACGGGGGCGCCGCCGAACGCGTCGTACGGGCGGTGTTCCTCGGCGAGTCCTGACCGTCCCCTCCGGACCGGCGGGCGCGCCCGCGCGGGCTGCGGCGACGGCGGCCGGTTACGCGGAACGTACCGGCTGCTCCATGGGCTGCTGCCGCGGCAGTGTGGGCGCGGCGGCTCCACGTTCGGATGATCCGGCACGGCGACGAGCCGCTCCGGGAGCGCCGCGCGCAAGGAGGGCCGCTCGTACGCCGGGTGGGCGGGGCCACGGGCGGCACCGGCGCAGGGCCGACCGCGGGCGGACCCGGCGCTGGAGCCCGAGCCGGGCACCGAGCAGCAGCCGCAGCACCGCTGTGCGGGCGCGCCGCACCAGCGCAACGGCGCGGCGCACCGCCCACCGTTGCAGCCGGAGCGCCGCCAGCAGCGTCAGGTACAGCAGACGGCAGCCGAGCCGCACCAGACGTGCCGGCGCCGCGTCGGTGCGGACCATCACACGGAACCGGGGCACGGCGTTTCCATTCGGCACCATCGGCAGGGGCGGACGGCCCGAGAACGGCCGAAGCGACGACCGGGTCACGTGCGGCGTGGCAGACGGGGGACCGGAAGGGCCGGGGCAGCGGCGGGAGACGGAGCGGGCGGCCCGGATCCGGGCCGCCCCGTGCCTCCGTACCGCGGTCCCGGTTACTTGACCGCGCCCGCCATCACCCCGGAGACGAACTGCCGCTGGAAGGCGAAGAACACGGCCAGCGGGATCACCATCGAGATGAACGCGCCGGGCGCCAGGACGTCGATGTTGTTGCCGAACTGTCGTACCTGCGTCTGGAGGGCGACCGTGATCGGCTGGCTCCCCGAGTCGGCGAAGATCAGCGCGACCAGCATGTCGTTCCACACCCACAGGAACTGGAAGATGGCGAGCGAGGCGATCGCCGGCCCGCCGAGCGGCATCACGACCCGGAAGAACAGGCGCAGTTCACCGGCCCCGTCCAGACGGGCCGCCTCCAGCAGCTCACGGGGGATCTCCGCGAAGAAGTTCCGCAGAAGGAAGACGGCGAACGGCAGACCGAACCCCACATGGAAGAGGACCACACCGACGACGGAGCCGAAGATCCCGATCCTGCCGAAGAGTTCGGCGATCGGCAGCAGCGCCACCTGCACGGGCACCACCAGCAGCCCGACCACGAACAGGAACCACCAGTCCCTGCCCGGGAACTCCATCCAGGCGAACGCGTATCCGGCGAGGGAGCCGACGACCACGACGAGGATCGTCGCCGGGACGGTGATCAGGACGGTGTTGAGCAGCGAGTCCGTGATCGTGGAGTTCTCCAGCAGCTTCCGGTAGCTGTCGAAGGTGATCCGGGACGGTTCCGAGAACACCGTCCACCAGCCACTGGAGCTCAGGTCCGCGGGCGTCCGCAGCGAGGACAGCAGCAGCCCGATCGTCGGCACCAGCCAGAACAGCCCCACGACGACCAGGAACACGCGCAGCAGCCCGCCGCTGACGGCGCCCGCCAGACGGGAGGCGGGCGAGGGGCGCCCGCCTCCTTCGGGGGCCGGGCGGGGGGCGGTCACGCCCGGCGCGCTCACCTCCTGCGCGCTCATCGCCGCACCTCCCGCCGCAGCCGCCGTACGTTGAAGAGCATCACCGGGATGACCAGCAGCAGCAGAAGCACCGCGATGGCGCTGGCGATGCCCGGCTGGTCGTCCGAGAAGGCCGACCGGTACAGCTGGAGCGCCAGGACGTTGGCGTCGGCCTGCGACGAGCCGGGCGCGATGATGAACACCAGGTCGAACACCTTCAGGACGTTGATCATCAGGGTGACGAGGACCACCGCGAGGACGGGTGCCAGCAGCGGCACCGTGACCCGCCGGAACACCTGCCACTCGGTGGCGCCGTCCACCCGGGCCGCCTCCAGCAGCTCACGCGGCACGCCCGCGAGACCGGCCGCGATCAGCACCATCGCGAAGCCCGCCCACATCCAGATGTAGGAGCCGATGATGGCCGGGGTGACCAGGGTCGGGCCCAGCCAGTCGATGCCGTTGTACGGTTCGCGGAAGTTCGAGGCGGGCAGCCGCAGCCGCGCCCCGTCGGCCTTCGAGGACAGCGTGAACGTGCCGTCGGCGGCGGCCCGCGTGGACTCCACCACCCGGCCGCCCTTGACCGCCTCGATCCGCATGCCGGGGTAGCCCAGCTCGGACGCGTCGACGCCGCCCCGGGTGCCGACGCCCTTGCCGCGTGTGAAGTCCTGCCACGTCGTGCCGGTGACCTTTCCCGGCTCGGCGTGCGCCGCCTTCGCCCGCCCGGCGCCGCCCGGCATCTGCTCGGGCGGCACGCCGAGCAGCGGCAGTGCGACCGGCCGCCCGGCCCGCACCGGGTCCGCGGTGATGAACGCGCCGCCGCCCGCCGCCTCCAGCGGCGACCGCGGGCCGGGGTGCGCATGCGGGAACGCCGAGGACTCGGCGAACGTGTCATGGACGCCCACCCACACCGCGTTGGCCACCCCGCGGTGCGGATCCTGCTCGTACACCAGACGGAAGATGATCCCGGCCGCCAGCATCGAGATCGCCATGGGCATGAAGATGACCAGCTTGAACGCCGTGCCCCAGCGCACCCGTTCGGTGAGGACCGCGAAGACCAGACCGAGTGCGGTCGCGACGGTGGGCGCGACGACGACCCAGATCGCGTTGTTCTCGACGGCGGTGAGGATGCCGTCGTCCGTGAACAGCGCCCGGTAGTTGTCGAACCCCACGAACCCGTCGCCGGGCTGGTTCAGAAAGCTGCGGACCAGCGAGTACCCGATCGGGTAGACCACGAGCGCGCCGAGCAGCACCAGGGCCGGCAGCAGAAACAGCACCGCGACCGTCCTGCGGGTGCCCGTCACACTCCTGCGCCGTGCGTCAGGGGCGCCGGGCGCCCTGCCGGTGACGGCGGCGCCTCCCGCGCTTGCCGACGTCATCGCCGGTCAGCCCTTGTACGCCTTGGCCGCGTCGGCCTCCAGTTTGGCCTGCGTCCCCGCGACGTCCTTGGGGTTCTTCAGGAACTCCTGGAGGTCCTGCCATTCGCCCTTGCCGGGCGTCCCGCCGAACGACTGCGGGGCCTGGTCCGACATGTCGAAGCGGAAGCCGTCGCCCGCGTCGATCACGCCCTTGGCGATGGCGCGCTGCACGGCGTCCGGATACGCCGCCAGGTCCACGCTCTTGTTCGGCGAGACGTAGCCGCCCTGCTTCGCCCAGATCGTCGCCGAGTCCGGCGAGGCCAGGAACGTCAGCAGTGCCTGCCCTGCCTTGGAGTCCTTCAGCAGGACGGCGGCCTCGCCGCCCGTGACGGCGGGCGCCTGGGCGCCGACGGGCGGGAACGGGTACACCTTCGCGTCCGTACCGATCTTCGCCTTGGTCTGCGCGATGTTGATCGCGGCGAAGTCGCCCTCGAAGACCATGCCCGCCTTCGGCTGGTCGCCGCCGGTGAAGGTCTGCTCCACCGAGCGCGGGAACTCCGTCTGGAGCGCGCCGCTCTGACCGCCCGCCAGGTACTCCTTCTTGCCGAAGAGCTGACCCAGCGTGGTGAGGGCGTCCTTCACGGACGGATCCGTCCACTTGATCCTGTGCTGGGCGAGCTGGTCGTACTTCTCCGGCCCGGCCTGCGAGAGGTAGATGTTCTCGAACCAGTCGGTGAGCGTCCAGCCGTCGGCGCCCGCCACGGAGACCGGCGTGACACCGGAGTCGTAGATCTTCTGCGCGGTGGCCAGGAAGTCCTTCCAGGTCTTCGGGGCCGTCGCGCCGGCATTCTCGAAGACCTTGGAGTTGTACCAGACGAGGGACTTGTTGGCCGCCTTGAACCACACGCCGTACTGCTTGCCGCCGACCTTCCCGAGGTCCTGCCAGCCCCGTGCGTAGTTCTTCTGCAACTGGGCCGTCGCGTCCTTGCCCACGGGCTTGGCCCACTTCTTGTCCACGGCCTGCTTGATCGCTCCGACCTGCGGCAGCATCGCCACGTCCGGCGGCTCACCGCCCGCGATCTTCGAACCGAGGAAGTTGATGATCGGGTCCTGCGCCGGGACGAACGTCACCCGGGCGCCCGTGCGCTTCTCGAACTCCGCCAGCACCTTCTTGAAGTTGTCCTGCTCGGGTCCCGTCCACACGGCGGAGACCTCGAGCTTCGCCCCGTCGAGCCGGGGCAGCTTCACACTTCCCTGCGGAGCCGCCGTGCCGCCCCCGTTGTCCTTCTTCCCGCCACCGCCGCCGCTGTCGCACGCGCCCAACGAGAGCGCGAGCGCGCCCACGACGACCGCTGCCGCGGCCCGGGCGGCGGTTCGTCCGTGCCGCCGATTGAGGGTTGTGCTTCGCCGACGAAGAGTGCTGCGCATCACTGCCCCGTTCTCTTCTCCCGCGCGCCAACGCGAGTTACGAGCGCTGTCCCGTGCGATCTGGTCTACGCCGCCCATCCGGGAGCGGCAAGGGCGCCTCCCAGCCCGGCGATCCGATCGTGACGGGGTCGTGATGTCGCCCCGGCTGGGCCTGCCGGGGCAGAACACCCCCTAGAGCAGCGAGGGCACCGGGGCGACGGACACGGAGCGTGCGGCCCGCTCCAACGCGCTGGCCAGCAGGGCCAGGTCGGTGGGGCCGTTCCCCAACTCCCGTACGGACCGGCGCGCCGGCGGATCCCCCATCCGCTCCCATTCGATCGCCACGACGGTGGGCCGCAGGGTGGCGGTCCTCGGGATCCGCCCGGTCACCCGGCCCGCCTGGAAGGTCGTCGCCCGGCCGTCCCTGGCTCCCCGCACCCGCCCGCGCCCGGGCCCTGGCTCCTCCGGCCCCGGGTTCACGGCGTCCAGCTCGGCCCGCAGCGCCATGTGCCGTACGAGTTCCGCGTCCTCCATACGTCCCGCGCGCCCCGTGCCCGCCGCCACGAGGTGCACCCCGAGCCGCTCCCCGTCGCGCGCGACGGCCTCCAGTGCGCGGACGACCGAGCCGGCCGCAGGGCGCCCGGGGGATCCGAGCGGCGGGGCGAGCAGCGCGTCGACGTCGTCGACCACCACGACCAGCCGCGGCAGCGGCGGGCCGGGCTCCGGGCGGGCCCGGTCCGCCGGCGGGCGCAGGCGCAGAGTGGAACTGGTCGGTGTGTCGAGGTCGCCGCCGCGGAGCTGTGCGGCCCCCTTGATGCGCCGGGTGACGGCACCGGGGACCTCCCGCTGGGCGTGCCACTCGGCGAAGCCGAGCCGCCCGAGCAGTTCGGCGCGCCGCTTCAGCTCGCCCGTCAGCGACTGGGCGAACTCCCGCATCCGTACCGGGTCGTTGGCGGTGAGATATGTGGTGACGTGCGGCAGATCCGTACAGAGCCGCAGTCCTTCGCCGCGCTCGGAGCCGGTGGCCGGGGTCGTACCGCCGCCCGCGCTGTCCTTGCCGTCGATGAGGACGATCCCCAGCCGGTCCGGCCGCTCGGCCGCGGCGAGCGACGCGGCGACCGACCGCAGCAGCTCCGTCCGCCCGCTGCCCGCCGGACCCTCGACGAGGAGATGGGGCCCCTCGGCCGCGAGGTCCACGCAGACCGGTCCGCGCGGCCCGGCGCCGAGCACCGCCCAGGCCCGGCCGCCCAGGGCGTCCAGGTCGTCGGCCGCCGCGGCCCACCGCGCCATCAGGGACGCCGGGGTGGCCCGTGCCAGCCCCAACTCGTCGAGCAGCCGCGCCGCCTGGGGCAGCGGCGCCGACACGCGCGCCTGCCGCTCGCCCGGGCCGCCCTCCGTGCGCAGCGGCGCGAGCGCCCGTGCGAACCGCTCGGCCCATGCCGCCGACACCGCGTCCACCGTGGCCACGGTGCCGTGTCCCGCGATACTGCCCCGCGCCGTCCGCAGCACCCGCAGCGCGGTCGCCACGTCTCCGCTCAGCAGTCCGACGGCCCCGCAGGCCCGGAACGCGGGGGACACCGCGCACGCCGCCTCGTACGTGTCCGCCACCGGCGAGGCCGGTGAGGCGGCCGCAGTCTCCGCCAGGCACACCGCGTGGATGCCGGCGAGCGGTCCCTCGGTGCAGAGCCGCGCCACAGCGTCCCGCAGGTCCGCGGAGCCGGGGTCGCCGTCCACGACGACGACCGTGTGCCCCGCGGCCCCGGGAGCCGCGCCGCCGTCGCCCGCGGGGGCCTCGGCGAGGCGGTCGTCCAGCCGGCGCAGGAGTTCGTCGGTGCGGGCCACGGCCTGCTCGCGGTCGTAGGCGAGGAGGAGGCGGCAGTCCTGGCCGTGGGCGGGGCGCAGATGGGGCAGCCAGCCGAGCCACGACCACTCGGCGGTGCGCTCCTGCACGGGCCGGGAACGGTCCGTGCTGATCAGCACGATTTCCAGGGTGTCCGGCGCGTGCAGCGCCGCCAGCTGTGTGACCACGGACCGGGCGAGCCCGGTGAGCCGGGTCCGCGGGCCCGCGAGGCCCAGCGCGCCCGCCTCGCGCAGCCCGACCGTGACGGGCACCGCGGGCAGCAGCCCGGAGCCGTCCGGGGCGGGCCGGTCCGCGGTGCCGAGCCGGACCGCGAGCGCCTCCGGATGGCCCGGGACGCGCTCCCAGAGACGGGGCCCGGGGCCGAGCGCCGTCAGCAGCAGCGCCGCCGGGTCCGGCCAGACCTCCGGTGCCCGCCGCCGGGCGGCAGGCACGGGAGCGGCCGTCTCGTCCTCGTACCCGTCGCCGGGGTCCCGGCCTGCCTGGTCGCGGCCGCCGGCGAGCCGGCGTGCCCAGGCCGTGAGCCCGCCGCGTCTGCGGACGCCGCGGGGCACGGTCGTCCCCCGCAGCGGTGTGCCCACGCGAGTCCCCTCGGCGGTCGGGACGCCGCCCTGCCGGGGGACGAACGGCTCGTCGGCCGCGGACCGTGCGTCCGCCTCGTGGCTCCGCGCCTGCCCCTGGCCGGGCTCCGGCCCTTCGCCGGACGCGCCCGCGGCGCCCCATCCGGCCGACCCGTACGCATGGTGGGTCTCCGCCACCGCCGCGGGACGCGCCCCGGTCGGGGTGCCCGCCGGGCTGCTGCCTCCGGGGTGTTCCCCGGACGGCCCGTGCGGGGCGGCCCGCCGGGGGCCCGGTACGCCCCCGGCCGCTGCTGCGGTGCCGTCACCGGCGCCGTTCCCGGCGGGCGGGCCCGGCCGCTCCGCCGTTCCCGTCGGCTGCACGGTGACGGGCTGGGGAGCGGGGCCCGCGCTGCCTATCGCCTCCGGGTCCGCGGGCCGCCCGCCGGCCGGCTCCTGCGGCGGCCCGGCGGCCCGCACCCGGACGTGCCCCTCCCCGTCGGGCGCCGTCGGCAGGGCGGCGGGCGACGGGTCCGGTGCGGTCAGGCTCAGTGCCGACTCGCCGATGCGCAGGAGGGCGCCCGGCGCGAGGGGGACGGGGCGGTCCGTGACGGGCGCGCCGTCGATCGTCGTGCCGTTCGTGGACCCCAGGTCGCTGACCGTGACGCCGCCGTCCGCGGTGACCGTCACCGCGCAGTGCAGCCGCGAGACGTCCGGGTCGTCCAGGGGCACGTCCGCGTCGGCGGAGCGGCCCACGTCGATCCGGCCGCCGTGCAGCAGATGGACACCGCCGGCGTCGGGGCCTGCCACCACGTGCAGCTGGGCCGCCGCGCCTGCCAGGTCGGGGCCGGGGTCGGCGGGACCGCCGAGCGTCAGCACCGCTCCGTCGGTCAGCGGCGGCTCGCCGAGCACGCGGCGCTGCGCGTCCAGCCGCTCCGGACCCGCATAGAGCACGACCGGGCCCTCGCCCCGCTCGCCCGCCGCCGCGAGACCGGAGGCCACCGCGGCGAGCGGGGTGCCGGCGGGCGCCGTGACGAGCACGTCGCGCGCCGCCGCGCGGCCCTGCGATTCGGTGCGCGTCCCCTGCGGGTCTACGACGGTCAGCCGGATCTGCATCGCCGTCAGCGGTCCCTTCTGCGCGGGCGCCCGCCACGGGGGGCTGCGCTGTGATTCCCCCCACCGCACACGGGCACGTCGGCCAGTACTGGAGGCATCCTCGCACCTGCCGCGGACATCACGCCCGGCGGTCACCAATAAATGATCTTGATTGGTCGGCTCTGCCCGCAAAAGTGCCTGCACAGGAACGCCGTCTTCCCTTTGGGATCGCTCGCGGCAACCAACCACTCCCGTCGAACGTCTTCCCCGGAACAACGGCGTGCGCCCGGGAGCGGACGCGCGCGGCCGGTCCGGCCGGTGCCACGGAGTGCGGCACTACAGTGGGTCGGAACATCGGAAGACCGGGCACAGCAAGTGAAGCCAGGACCAGTCACAGCAAGCAGGGAGCGCATGACGTGCGGCCGGTAGGCAGCAAATACCTGCTCGAGGAGCCGCTCGGACGCGGCGCCACGGGCACCGTCTGGCGAGCCCGCCAGCGGGAGGCGGCAGGCGCCGAGGCGGCCGTGCAGGGCCAGCCCGGCGAGACCGTGGCCATCAAGGTCCTCAAGGAGGAGCTGGCCAACGACGCGGACGTGGTCATGCGCTTCCTGCGCGAGCGCTCCGTGCTGCTGCGCCTGACGCACCCGAACATCGTCCGGGTGCGCGACCTCGTCGTCGAGGGCGATCTGCTGGCGCTCGTCATGGACCTGGTCGACGGCCCCGATCTGCACCGCTACCTGCGCGAGAACGGGCCGCTCAGCCCGGTCGCCGCCGCCCTGCTCACCGCGCAGGTCGCCGACGCGCTCGCCGCCAGCCACGCCGACGGCGTCGTCCACCGCGACCTCAAGCCCGCGAACGTCCTGCTGAAGCAGGACGGCGACGGCATGCACCCGATGCTCACCGACTTCGGCATCGCGCGCCTCGCCGACTCGCCGGGCCTGACCCGCACCCACGAGTTCGTCGGCACACCCGCCTACGTCGCCCCGGAGTCCGCCGAGGGCCGCCCGCAGACCTCCGCCGTCGACATCTACGGCGCCGGGATCATGCTGTACGAGCTGGTCACCGGCCGCCCGCCGTTCTCCGGCAGCTCAGCACTCGAAGTGCTGCACCAGCACCTGAGCGCCGAGCCGCGCCGGCCCTCCACCGTCCCCGAGCCCCTGTGGACGGTGATCGAGCGCTGCCTGCGCAAGAACCCCGACGAGCGCCCCAGCGCCGAGAACCTCGCGCGCGGGCTGCGCACCGTCGCCGAGGGCGTCGGCGTGCACGCGAACGCCGCGCAGATCGCGGCCGCCGAGGGCGTCGGCGTGCTGCTCGCCCCGGACCCCGCTCCCGCGTCCGTCCCGGCCGACCCGGGCGCCGCCGACCCCACCCAGGTGCTGCCGACCGGCTCCGGCGGCGCGGGCGCGTACGACCCGAACGCCGCCACCAGCTTCCTCCCGCACACCGGCGGCGATGCCGACCCCACGTCCGTCCTGCCCCGCGGGGGCGCGGCGGACCCGACCGCGGTCATGCCGCCGGTGCCCCAGCACCGGCCCGGCGGGCAGCAGGGCGAGGAACCGCACCCCTGGCAGAACCAGCTGCGCGCCGCCCGTGACCGCAACGAGCAGACCCAGGTGCAGCAGTACCTGGACCCCGGCGAGGACCCGCTGCGCCGCCGCCCCCAGCGGCAGGTCGCGCGCCCGCAGCAGCAGCCCCGGCAGCCCCAGGGGTACCCGCCCCAGCAGCAGCAGCCGCAGCAGTACGCCCCGCGGCAGCAGCCCCAGCGGTACGCCCCGGCGCCGCAGGGCCGCCAGCAGGGGTACGCGCCGCCGCAGCCGCCGCCGCGTCAGCAGCCCCCCGCCCGTGCCCCGCGCGAGCCCCGGCAGCGCAGCGCCAACCCGATGAAGATCCCCGGCCTGGGATGTCTCAAGGGGTGCCTCTTCACGATCGTCATCCTCTTCGTCGCGGGGTGGCTCGTCTGGGAGCTGAGCCCGCTTCAGCACTGGATCGGCACCACGAAGGGGTACTGGGCACAGCTGTCGGAATGGTTCGACAAGCTGAGCTCGGCGATCGGGAACCTCGGGTCGAAGAACAACTAGTCACGGGCGTGGGCCGGCGTCCCGCCCCGGCCCACGACTCTGGGGATTTGTCGACATCCGCGGGGTGAATTCCCTTCCTGGTGAGAAGGTTGGCTCCCCGGGCGCGTAGTTTTAGCGCAACACGCGTCTGTAGGAGCAGCCTTGGCACGGAAGATCGGCAGCCGGTACACCGCTCATCAGATCCTGGGGCGGGGCAGCGCCGGCACGGTGTGGCTGGGCGAGGGGCCCGAGGGTCCGGTCGCCATCAAGCTGCTGCGCGAGGACCTCGCCGCCGACCAGGAGCTCGTCGGGCGCTTCGTCCAGGAGCGCACCGCGCTGCTCGGTCTCGACCACCCGCACGTCGTCGCGGTGCGGGACCTCGTCGTCGACGGCAACGACCTCGCGCTCGTCATGGACCTCGTCCGCGGTACGGACCTGCGGACGCGGCTCGACCGGGAGCGGCGGCTCGCACCCGAGGCCGCGGTCGCGATCGTCGCCGACGTGGCGGACGGGCTCGCCGCGGCGCATGCCGCAGGTGTGGTGCACCGGGACGTCAAGCCGGAGAACGTCCTGCTGGACATGCAGGGGCCCCTCGGGCCGGGCGGGGCCCATCCCGCGCTGCTCACCGACTTCGGTGTGGCCAAACTCATCGACTCGCCGCGCCGCACCCGCGCCACGAAGATCATCGGCACGCCGGACTACCTCGCCCCCGAGATCGTCGAGGGGCTGCCGCCGCGGGCCGCCGTAGACATCTATGCGCTCGCCACGGTGCTCTACGAGCTGCTGGCGGGGTTCACGCCGTTCGGCGGCGGGCACCCCGGCGCCGTGCTGCGCCGCCATGTCACGGAGACCGTGGTACCGCTGCCGGGCATCCCCGAGGAGCTGTGGCAGCTCCTCGTGCAGTGCCTGGCGAAGGCACCGGCCTCGCGGCTGCGGGCGTCGGAGCTCGCGGCGCGGCTGCGGGAGCAGCTGCCGGTGCTGGCCGGGATGCCGCCGCTGGACGTGGACGAGCCGGATCCGGAGGACGGGCCGGACGGCGAGGCCGGGACCGCGCCGCAGGGCGGCGCCGCTCCGTCGCCGATCGACCCCAGGGCGGGGCGGCCCGTGCGCGGGGCCGTGCCGCTGGTCCGTGGGGCGAGCCCCGACTCGAACCGGGACACGCACACGAGCATGCGGGTTCCCGCGCCGGACGAGCTCGCCGGAGGCGCGCGGGGCACCGCCCGTGCGCCGCGCGCCAGCGGGGCGCCCCGGCCCGGCTCCGCCCGCCACCGGTCCGCCACCCGCCGCCGTCGCGTGGCCCTCGGCGCGGCGGCCCTGGCCGTGGCGGCCGCCGTGGGCATCGGCGCCTGGGCCGCCACATCGACCGACGACCGAACCCCGCCGACCCACCACGCGACCCCGTAGCACGGGGTGCCGGTGCCGCTTCGGGTGCCGCTTCCGCCGTAGCGCCGGGCCGGCACCGCGCGGTTCACCACGGGTCCGCGTGGGGCGCGGTCCGCTTCGCCGTGGGGCGGGGGGCCGCGCCCACCGCTCCCCTCACCCTCCGGTACCCGAGGTCTCCCACAGCACCCCTCGCGTTCCAGGCACCCGCACCGGGGGCCGTGCCCACCCGTTCCGCCCCAGGCGGAACGCATGCCCACAGCGGTAGGTGGCCCGTGCCCAGCACCACCGCTCTACGGAGCGACCGTCCACAGCTGCTGCGCCACCGGCCGCTCGCCGTGCCGGCGATGGTGCGTATCCGCCACGAGGGAGAGCCGTCATCCGGCTGGAGGGGGCGTGGCGGGACCTCCGCCCGCAGTGGCCGGCGCGTAGACGCCGGGAGCCCGACGGGCTACGGAGGCGCGCAGGTCCGAGGACGGAGGTCCCGGCGCGACCCCGCCCCACGACGAAGCGGACAGCGCCCCCACACGGAGGACCCCCGGGACGGGGCCCCGGAGGGGGCCCGGGAGCGGGAGGGACCCTCGTGGGGGTTTGTCGGCGAGCGTTGCCGTTACGCTGGAGGCGTGGCAGTCGTCGATGTATCCGAAGAGCTGAAGTCCCTCTCCTCGACCATGGAGTCGATCGAGGCCGTCCTGGACCTCGACACGTTGAGGGCAGATATCGCCGTGCTCGAGGAGCAGGCGGCCGCACCGTCCCTGTGGGACGACCCCGAAGCGGCACAGAAGATCACCAGCAAGCTTTCCCACCTCCAGGCCGAGGTCCGCAAGGCGGAGAACCTCCGCGGCCGGATCGACGACCTGGGCGTGCTGTTCGAGCTCGCCGAGGCTGAGGACGACCCGGACACCCGCGCCGAGGCGGAGGCGGAGCTCACCGAGGTCCGCAAGGCCCTCGACGAGATGGAGGTCCGGACGCTGCTGTCGGGCGAGTACGACTCCCGCGAGGCCCTCGTGAACATCCGGGCCGAGGCCGGCGGTGTCGACGCCGCCGACTTCGCGGAGCAGCTCCAGCGGATGTACCTGCGCTGGGCCGAGCGGCACGGGTACAAGACCGAGGTGTACGAGACCTCGTACGCCGAGGAAGCCGGCATCAAGTCCACCACCTTCGCCGTGCAGGTCCCGTACGCCTACGGCACGCTCTCGGTGGAGCAGGGCACGCACCGCCTGGTGCGCATCTCGCCCTTCGACAACCAGGGACGCCGGCAGACCTCCTTCGCCGGTGTCGAGGTGCTTCCCGTCGTCGAGCAGAGCGACCACGTCGACATCGACGAGTCCGAGCTGCGGATCGACGTCTACCGGTCCTCCGGTCCCGGCGGCCAGGGCGTCAACACGACCGACTCCGCCGTGCGGATCACGCACATCCCGACGGGGATCGTGGTGTCCTGCCAGAACGAGCGGTCGCAGATCCAGAACAAGGCGACGGCCATGAACGTGCTCCAGGCGAAGCTGCTCGAGCGGCGGCGCCAGGAGGAGCAGGCCAAGATGGACGCGCTCAAGGGCGACGGCGGCAACTCCTGGGGCAACCAGATGCGTTCGTACGTCCTGCACCCGTACCAGATGGTCAAGGACCTGCGCACCGAGCACGAGGTCGGCAACCCGCAGGGTGTCCTCGACGGTGAGATCGACGGCTTCCTCGAGGCCGGCATTCGCTGGCGCAAGCAGCAGGAGAAGTAGTCGGACGCTTTGTCGACAAGGCAACTGTCGCCCCAAGGGCGGCAGTTGCCTTTCGTTTGTGGGGTTTGTGTCACAGTCGCGTGTGAGGCGGCGGCCCAACTCCCGCAATCCGGGCATCGCGTGCGCAACGTCCTTGACGTTGCTGTGAAATCTGGGAAGGCTAGCGTTCGGCATGCGCATGTCTGGGGCGCGTGCGAACTGCGGGGGCGGGCCTGAATGCTCCGCCCTCGGCGGCCGAAGCCCCCGTGTGCTGCTCCACTGACGATTTCAGCTACTGGGGGTAGCAGGTCTATGACCAAGAAGATGCGGATGCGCGTGGCGCGCATAGCCGCAGGTGCGGTGATCGCGGCCGGTGCGTCGCTGACCGCCGCGGGCGCCGCCTCGGCTCTCGAGATCAACGTAGGCGTGGGCGGTCTGGGCGTCGGCGCCCATGCCGACAAGTCCGGCATCGGTGTCGATGTCGACGGGCCGGACGGTCCGACCGGGACGCCGACCGCCGACCCGACCGAGATCCCGACGGACCCGGGCGAGCCCAGCGACGAGCCGACGACTCCGACGGATGAGCCGACGCAGCCCACCGAGGAGCCGACGGAGCCCACCGAGGACCCGACCCAGCCGACCGAGGACCCCACCTCGCAGCCGACCGAGCAGCCCACGAGCCCCGGCCACGGCGGCAACGGCGGCGGCCACGGTCACGGCAACGGTGGGGGCAACGGCAACGGCAACGGCAACACCGACCCCGACGGCGGCTCGCAGCCGGTCGAGCAGGGCCACGGCAAGGAGGCCCTGACGGACACCGGCTCCAAGCCTGCCGAGCAGGGCAAGGCCAACGGTGAGCTGGCCGAGACGGGTGCCGCTCAGACCACCTTCCTGCTGATCGGCGCCGCGACGATGATCGCCGGCGGCATCGGCTTCCGGATGCTGCCGCGCCTCGTGGGCGGCGGCCGCACCGCCGTCTGACCCGGATCGCGTCACATCCGGTCACACAGTGTGAGGCGCCAGTGACACGGGAAGGGCCCGGAGCGTCTGCTCCGGGCCCTTCTTCGCTTGTCGGGGGAGGGAGAGCCACGGTCTCGGGGCGTGGGTCCCGGTCGAGGGGCCTCGGCCTGCCCTCCAGGGGGGCGTACGCGCCTCTGAGTGCGCCGTGGCCGCCCGGGGCGGGCTAGGCGGTCTGGTGGGCCAGCAGGGCCAGCGCGGCGATCAGCACCGCGAGCAGCGCGATCAGCGTCATCGGGTTCACACCGGCGAAGAAGCCCTCCTGCTGCAGCCGCTGGCGGCTGGCCCTGCAGACGGGGCAGCGGCCCTCGTTCACGGGCGCCGCGCAGTTCGCGCACACCAGTCGGTCATAGGTCATGCGCCGTCCTCCTCCCGCGCGGCGGAGCCTGCCGCATAGCGTTCTCTCCGCACAACGCTCAGGGAAACGCAACCGTTCCCCCTACCACTGTGCCAGCTTCCGGGGATTTCGGCGCGGCCCGCCGTATCCTGCCCGGTCCCGGCGTATTCGGCACGTTCCGTTACGTGACAAATCGCGCAACCGGTGCACAACTACGGCCGTCGACTGCACTGTCGTACCGGCTTCGCGTATGGTCACGCTCACCTACCCCCGGACAACCGTGGTGCATCCGTGATCCGATTCGACAATGTCTCCAAGGTCTACCCCAAGCAGACCCGCCCTGCTCTGAGGGACGTCTCCCTCGAGGTGGAGCGCGGCGAGTTCGTCTTCCTCGTGGGTTCCTCCGGCTCCGGAAAGTCCACGTTCCTGCGGCTGCTCCTGCGCGAGGAGCGGGCCAGCCACGGCCAGGTGCACGTCCTGGGCAAGGACCTCGCACGGCTGTCCAACTGGAAGGTGCCGCACATGCGCCGCCAGCTGGGAACCGTCTTCCAGGACTTCCGGCTGCTGCCGAACAAGACCGTCGGCGAGAACGTCGCCTTCGCGCAGGAAGTGATCGGCAAGTCGCGTGGCGAGACCCGCAAGTCCGTGCCGCAGGTGCTCGACCTGGTCGGGCTCGGCGGCAAGGAGGACCGGATGCCGGGTGAGCTGTCCGGTGGTGAGCAGCAGCGCGTCGCCATCGCCCGGGCCTTCGTCAACCGGCCCAAGCTGCTGATCGCCGACGAGCCGACCGGAAATCTCGACCCGCAGACCTCCGTCGGCATCATGAAGCTGCTGGACCGGATCAACCGGACCGGCACCACCGTCGTCATGGCGACCCACGACCAGAACATCGTGGACCAGATGCGCAAGCGCGTCATCGAGCTGGAGCAGGGCCGACTCGTCCGCGACCAGGCGCGCGGCGTGTACGGCTACCAGCACTGAAGCGACGTACGTACCGAAAGGCTGAAAGCACGCGATGCGCGCCCAGTTCGTTCTGTCGGAGATCGGGGTCGGTCTCCGTCGCAATCTGACGATGACCTTCGCCGTCATCATCTCGGTGGCCCTGTCGCTCGCCCTGTTCGGCGGCTCCCTGCTCATGCGGGACCAGGTGAGCTCGATGAAGGGCTACTGGTACGACAAGGTCCAGGTCTCGATCTTCCTGTGCAACAAGGCCGATGCGGAGAACGACTCGCACTGTGCCAAGGGCGCCGTCACGGCGGAGCAGAAGGACCAGATCAAGCGGGACCTGAAGAACCTGCCCGTGGTGCAGGACGTGTTCTACGAGTCGGCGGACCAGGCGTACAAGCGGTACAAGGAGCAGTTCAAGGACTCCCCGCTGGCCTCCTCGCTCACGCCGGACCAGATGCAGGAGTCGTACCGGGTCAAGCTCAAGGACCCGCAGAAGTACGAGGTGATCAAGACCGCGTTCTCCGGGCGGGCGGGCGTGCAGTCGGTCGAGGACCAGCGCAACGTGCTGCAGAACCTCTTCAACCTGCTCAGCGGAATGAACTACGCGGCACTCGGCGTGATGGGCCTGATGCTGGTCGTGGCGATGCTGCTGATCGTCAACACCGTGCGTGTCTCGGCGTTCAGCCGGCGCAGGGAGACCGGCATCATGCGCCTCGTCGGCGCGTCCAGCTTCTACATCCAGGCGCCCTTCATCATGGAGGCCGCGATCGCCGGTCTGATCGGCGCGTGCGTCTCCGTGGTCCTGATCGTGGGCGGCAAGTACTTCCTGGTCGACCAGTGGCTCGCGGAGCGGATCCCGCTGATCAACTTCATCGGCTGGGACGCCGTGATCACCAAGTTGCCGCTGGTCCTGGCGATCGGACTGCTGATGCCTGCGCTTGCCGCGTTCTTCGCGTTGCGCAAGTACCTGAGAGTGTGATGCGTCACTCACGGGTGTGACGGTGTGGGATGTGACCTGGGCGCCGCGGGGTTCAACCAACCCTGCGGCGCCCTGCGTTGTCCTAGACTCACCGGCATGTCGGGTCCCGACCTGTTTCCCGCACCCCGCCGCATTCGCCGTGGGGCGGCCCTGACATTGGTCTTCGCGGGCGTCCTGGCCAGCGGGTTCGCGGTCGGCTCCTTCGACGGGACCCCCGGTCACGGCCGGAAGGTCCCCTCCCCGCGCGCGGGTTCGGCGAGCCTGTCGGCGGCCGCTCGCCAGCAGGCGGTGGCCGACGCCGCCGCCCAGGCCATGGCCGACGGCAAGTCCCCCACGGAGGCGGCCCAACGAGCCGTCAGCCGCAGCGGCGACCGCTGGGGCGCGGTCTACTCCGAGGGTCAGTACGAGGAGTTCGAGCGGGCGCTCGACGGCGAGTACACGGGCGTCGGCCTGTGGGCCAGGCGCAGCGCCGACGGCCGTATCGAGGTGACCCGCGTGCAGTCCGGCGGGCCGGCCGACCGGGCCGGGATCCGCCCCGGCGACCGGCTGCGCTCCGTCGACGGCGAGCGCGTCGACGGCCGCCCCGTCACCGAGGCCGTCGCCCTGCTGCGCGGCGACGGCGACCGGGACGGCGCCGCCCCGTCCGTGGCCGGGACCCGTGTCGTCCTCGGCCTCCAGCGCGCCGGGCGCACCTGGACCGAGACCCTGCGCAGGGCCACCCTGACGACCGACCCGGTGAGCGTGCGCCGGATCGGCGACGCCGTCCTGATCAAGATCGCCGCCTTCACCAAGGGCACCGGCGAGCGGGTGCGGTCCGCCGTGCACGAGGCGCCGCCCGGCGACGGCATCCTGCTCGACCTGCGGGGCAACTCCGGAGGCCTGGTCACCGAGGCCACCGACGCGGCGTCCGTCTTCCTCGACGGCGGCCTGGTGGCGACGTACGACGTGCACGGGGAGCAGCGCGCCCTGCACGCCCGGCCGGGCGGCGAGACCCGCAGACCCGTGGTCGCGCTCGTCGACGGCGGCACGATGAGCGCGGCCGAGCTGCTCACCGGCGCCCTCCAGGACCGCGGCCGCGCGGTCGTCGTGGGCACCAGGACCTTCGGCAAGGGCTCCGTCCAGATGCCGAGCCGCCTCCCCGACGGGTCGGTGGCCGAGCTCACCGTCGGCCACTACCGCACCCCGTCCGGCCACAGCGTCGACGGCCGGGGCATCACGCCCGACCTGGAGGTCGACCAGGGGGCCGAGCGGCGCGCCGAGCGGGTGCTGGGCGGTCTGGGGGACCACGCGTAGGACCGCGTCGTGACCCGCTGTGCAGACTCCGTAATGCAGTGGCTCGAAGGGCCCCCCGTGGTGCGAAAATGGCCGCACTATGGCTAAGGAAAAAGGGCGCAAGCTGATCGCGCAGAACAAGAAGGCGCGGCACGACTACCACATCCTCGACACCTACGAGGCCGGGCTGGTGCTCACCGGCACCGAGGTGAAGTCGCTGCGCCAGGGGCGTGCCTCGCTCGTGGACGGGTTCGTGCAGCTCGACGACGGAGAGGCGTGGCTGCACAACGTGCACGTGCCCGAGTACAGCCAGGGCACCTGGACCAACCACAGCGCCCGGCGCAAGCGGAAGCTGCTGCTGCACCGGGTGGAGATCGACAAGCTCGTGTCCAAGTCCCAGGAGACCGGGCACACGATCGTGCCGCTCGCCCTCTACTTCAAGGACGGCCGCGCCAAGGTCGAGATCGCCCTGGCGAAGGGCAAGAAGGAGTACGACAAGCGGCAGACCCTGCGCGAGCAGCAGGACCGCCGGGAGACGGACCGGGCGATCTCCGCGGCGCGGCGGCGTCAGCGCGCCTAGGGTGCCGCGGGCGGCCGGGGCTCACCCGGCCGGGGAATGAGCTGGCATCGTCCCGTGTTGGTCACGTACGATGGCATCGCACCTCACAGAGGGTGCGTGCTTTGAAAACACCACATGGGGATGATCGGTTTCGACAGCGGCTGTCGAAGCAGGGGAAGCGTGTCGAGGAAGCGGCAATGATCTCGTAAACCACGCGCCGAAACCAATAATCGCCAACACCAAGCGCGATTCCTTCGCCCTCGCTGCCTAAGTAGCGACTTGCGAAGTGTCAGCCCGGGGCTGTTCCCGACCCGGATCCTGGCATCAGCTAGGGGACTAAACTCCTAAACCCGGTCACGGGGTGTAGGAGGAAATCAAACAGTGGCTGAGCCCGTCGGAGACTTGTCCGCGTGATCTCCGGGGCTGAGAAAAGCACAGCGGACTGCACACGGAGAAGCCCTGATTCCGCACCGTTGGACGCGGGTTCGATTCCCGCCATCTCCACAAGACGACAGGCGACGTGTGCCCGCGAACTGCGCGGGCGCACGTCGCCTTCGTCGTTTCTGCGCGGCTGCGCCGCGCGTGCGGGGGCTTCGCCACCCGCGCCCCCGTGTCCGGGGTGGGCCGGAGAGATCAGGGGGCCGTGGGTGTGGCTGCCGGCGGTCGGTGAGGCGGAGGGTGTGCCCGCGAACTGCGCGGGCACGCGTCGCCTTCGTCGTTTCTGCGCGGCTGCGCCGCGCGTGCGGGGGCTTCGCCACCCGCGCCCCCGTGTCCGGGCGTCGCCAACCACGCCCCCCCGTGTCCCCAGTGGGCCGGGGAGTTCGCGGTGCCGTCGGGGTGGCTGGGTCGGGGTGGGTCCGGGAGGGCGAGTGGGCGGCGGGGCGGGTCGGCGAGGCGCCCTTGCCGGACGGCCCACGTGCGCGATGCTCCTGTGGCATGACTAGACGCGTGAGCCGCGCCCTTCGTGGGCGTCACTGGATCCTGACCGCCGTCGTCGCTCTGGCCGTGGTCGGTGCCGGCCTCGGGACCCCGGCCGGAGCGGCCGACGACCGCAGCGGACTGCCGGAGGCGATCGACACCCTGCTCGGCGACGCGCGTATGGCCGGCGGAGCCGCGAGCGTGATGGTCGCCGACGCCCGTACCGGCGGCCTCGTCTATCAGCATCAGGCCGACGGACGGCTGATGCCCGCCTCGAACACCAAACTGCTCACATCGGCGGCCGCCATGGCCGTCCTCGGTCCCGGTCACCGCTTCACCACCGATGTGCTGCACACCGGCGAGCGGCACGGCTCCGACCTCGACGGAGATCTCTACCTGCGCGGCACGGGCGATCCGACGCTGCTCGCAGGCGACTACGACAAGCTGGCACGCGCCGTCGCGGACTCCGGGGTGCGGCGGGTCACCGGACGGCTGGTCGCCGACGACACCCGGTTCGACGACCAGCGGCTGGGCTGGTCGTGGGGCGCGGACGACGAATCCGCCTACTACGAGGCGCAGATCTCCGCGCTGAGCGTCGCCCCCGACACCGACTACGACACGGGCACCGTCATCGTCCAGGCGACCCCCGGCACCGCCGTCGGCGCCAAGCCCCACGTCACGGTCACCCCGCCCAACCACTACGTCCGCCTCGACGTCCGTGCCACCACCGTAGCCAAGGGCAAGCCCGCCGGCCTCACCGTCGGGCGTGCGCACGGCACCAACACGATCACCGTCGGCGGCACGCTGCCCGTCGGCGGAGCAACCGCCAAGGAGTGGGTCACCGTCTGGGAGCCCACCGGCTATGCGGCGGCCGTCTTCCGGGACGCACTCGCCGCGCACGGAGTGCAGGTCGACGGCGGCACCCAACTGGGCCGGGCCACGCCCACCGGAGCGCGGACGCTCGCCACGCACGGCTCGATGCAGCTGAAGGACCTCCTCGTGCCGTTCCTGGAGCTGTCCAACAACATGCACGCCGAGTCGCTGACGAAGGCCATCGGATACGCGACGGCCGGAAAGGGGACCTGGGACGCGGGCCTCGCCGGCATCGGACGCTATCTGAAGGGCGCCGGCGTCGACACCGGCGCGCTCCGGCAGGTCGACGGCTCGGGGCTGTCCCGCGTGAACAGCATCCCCGCCCGGCAGTTCGTCCGGCTTCTCCTCAAGGTGCAGTCCGAACCCTGGTTCGCCGACTGGTACCGGGCACTCCCGGTGGCCTGCGACCCGGACCGCATGGTCGGCGGGACGCTGCGGACCCGGATGTGCGGCACGCGGGCGGCGCACAACGCGCGCGGCAAGACGGGGTCGTTGACGGGCGTCTCCGCACTGTCGGGGTACGTCACCGACGCGGGTGGCCGCCGGCTCGTCTACAGCATCGTCCTCAACGGGTTCCTGGCCGACTCGGTCAAGAGCCTGGAGGACGCCGTCGTGGAGACGCTGGCCGCGTCCGACGTGCAGCACGCCGTCCTCGTCAGGCCCGGCACGGCACGGGTCGCCCAGCGCCGCAGCGACCTGGAGTGCTCGTGGCTCAAGCCCGCGCGGTGCTGAGGCCCGGCAGGGCGACCAGCAGCGCACATCCGGCGGCGGCGACGGGAACCGTGTAGCCCACGGCCGAGCCGAGGTGCTCCACCACCCAGCCGCCGCTCGCAGCGCCGCAGGCGATGCCCCCGAGGAGGCCGGTCACCACGAGGGTCATGCCCTCGTTGAGCCGCCCCTCGGGGGTACGGCGCTGCACCAGGGTCATGCCGGTGACCATGGTCGGCGCGGTCGCCATCCCGGCGATGAGCAGCGCTCCTGCCAGCGCGGTCAGCGATCCGAGGGCGCCGGCCGCGAGCAGGGGCAGGCACATCAGGGCGGCCATCGCGGCCACACAGAGCGGGAAGCGGCGTTCGGCGGGACCCGAGGGACGTAGCGCCCCGAACAGCAGGCCGGCCGCGCACGACCCGGCGGCCTGCAACGCGAGGATCGCACCCGCCGCCGAGCGGTGTCCCTGTCCGTCCGCGAAGGCGATCGTGACGACCTCCAGGGAGCCGAACACCGCACCCGTCGCGAGGAACGCGGTCAGCAGGGCGGGTATCCCGCGCGCGCGGAGGGGCGACGGCGCCTTCGTAAGCGCCCGGGGCGGCGGCTGGGTCGACCGCTGGGCGGAGAACACCAGGACGCCGGTCACCAGCAGCGCGGCACCGGTGAGGGTGCCCGCCTCGGGGAACAACGAGCCGCACAGGAAGGCCGCGAGCACCGGGCCCAGCATGAAACAGAGCTCGTCGACGGACTGTTCGAAGGAGTTCGCGGTGTGCAGGGCCGCCGCGTCGCCCTCCAGCAGATGCGCCCACCGCGCGCGGGACATGCCGCCGGTGTTGGGCGTGGTCGCGGTCGCCGCGTACGAGACGAACAGGGCCCAGTCCGGGGCCCCGTACCGCACGCACAGCACCAGCGCGAGCGAGCCGAGCGCGGCGAGCACCGTCGCGGGCACGGCCGCACGGGCCTGGCCGTACCGGTCGACCATCCGCGCCGTCCACGGCCCGACGACCGCGGTCGCGGCGAGCCCCGTCGCGGTGACGGCCCCGGCCAGTGCGTACGACCCCCGCGATCCGGCGATCATGAAGACGGCGCTCACGCTGAACATCCCCGAGGGCACGCGCGCGATCAGATTCCCGGCGGTGAAGGCGAGCGCGCCGGGGACGGCGAAGAGGCGCAGGTAGGGGTTGGTGCGCGGACGGACCGCGAGCGTGGATGACGGCATGGACCAACCGTCGCCCGCGGCGGTCCCCGCGGTCCAACACCTTCTCGGTGCCGATTCACGCGCCCGCGTTGTAAGTTCGGCGGATGCCGCCGGAAGACGCCCCCTCCAGTCCGCACCCAGCCCCGTCCGGTTCGTACGCAGCCCCCTCCGGCCCGTACACCGTGCCCCGCGCCCGCTCGCGCGATCTCGACCCCCGGCTGCTGCGCGCCTTCGTGACCGTCGCCGACGAGCTGCACTTCACCCGGGCCGCGCAGCGGCTGTACGTGGCGCAGCAGGCGTTGAGCCGGGACGTCCGCCGGCTGGAGCGGGAACTGGGCGCCGAACTGTTCGTGCGCAGCACCCGTCAGGTCGCGGTGACCGCCGACGGCGAGCGGCTGCTGCCGTACGCGCGACGGGTCCTCCAGGCGCAGGACGAGCTGCTGGCGGCCCTTCCGTACGGCGGCGGCGCCCGGCCGCTGCTGGTCGATGTGAACAGCCCCGGCCTGGCCTTCGAGCGGGTCCTCGCGCGCGCCCGTGACCTCGCGCCCGAATGCGAGTTGATGGCGCGCTTCGAGAGCGGGCTCACCGGCGCCGCCGGTGAGCTGCTCGCGGGGCGGCTCGACGCGTCCTTCGGGCGGTACGCGGGTCTGGACCCGGCGGTGCGGGCGCAGCTGGCCCAGCAGCCGGTGCGCTACGAGCCGATGGCGATCGTGCTGCCCGCGGACCACCGGCTGGCGGACCTCGACGCGGTGCCGCTAGCCGAGCTCGCCGGGGAGTCGGTGTACGCGGGCGCGGGAAACCCCCGTACCCGTGAGTGGACCGAACTGGCCGGGCTGCTGTTCGAGGGCCGGGGGATCGACGTGGCGCCGCCCATGCCGCTCGCCGTGGGCAAGGAGGAGTTCCGGAGGATCATGGCCAAGAACCGGAACCCCGTCCTCGCCGTGGTGGACTTCCCGCCGATGCCGGACACGGTGATGCGGCCTCTCGTCGACCCGGTTCCGCTGTCGCCCGTGTCCCTGGTGTGGCGCAAGGGGCTGAAGCACCCAGGTGTGGATGCCCTCAGGGCCGCGGCCAACGCCCTTGCGGCGGAGGAAGGATGGCTCGAACGGCCCGCGGACGGATGGATTCCAGCCGCCGATGCACTCGTCATGATGACCGTTACCGAGGAATAAGTCCGACAGTCAACCAACTGCGCTGCATTCCCCCTCCGGGTGCCAAATGGTGGAAGGGGGGCGCTGGGGTCAGGTGGGGGCCCGGCCCGGACGGCGCATGCCCGGGGTCGTGTGCGCACCTCGGTTCATTCCCGTGGGGGGAAGTGCGTGCGCGTGGATCCTTGGCGAGAAGACGCCCGACCAGGTCATTCCCATGACCCGAACGACGTGACGATCCGGATCGACGGTGCCGGGCGCCGACTGGACGACCCGACCGCCCGGCCGGACGCCCGGGAGGCCCCGGACACGCCGGTGTTCGTCGACGAGACGGGCCGCCGCGGCCGCCGCTTCCGTACGGCCGGCATGCTCCTCGGTCTGGCCTGCGCGGTGTACGCGTGGTCATCGCCGTGACCCTGCTGTCCGGCAACGCGACCGCACCCTGGCTGCCCATGCCGGGCCCGCAGGGCGACCCACCGGCAGGCAGGGTCGAGACCTCGCCGCTGCCCTCCGGCTCCGCGAAGCCGCCGGAGGCCCGTGGCGCCACCCCCGGCACCGCCGCCACCGGCAGCACGGGCAGCACGCCCGTGCCCCGCGGCAGCAGGGCACCCGCGCCCTCCGGCAGCGCCGCGCCCGAGGCCACCGAACGCGGTACGACGCCCACCGGGGCGGCGCGCGGCGGTACGCGCAGACGGCGGGGGAGAGCGGCGGCGGCTTAGCGGGCCGGGGCGCGGGGTGCCGGCCCGCGATGCGTTCCCCGGTCCCCGCCGATGGTGAGGACGCCGTGCCCCGGCGCCCGCACCGCACCCGCCGTCACCGCTCCGGTCCGCCGCCGTGCGCTCAGGCTCCGAGGGACATGTACAGGCGGGTGCCCCGGGGCCGGTACCCGATGCGCTCGTACACACGGCGGGAGCCCTCGCCCGAGTACTCCAGCCACACCGACGCCGCGCCCCGCTCGAACATGACCCCGGTCAGCGCGGCCGTGACCGCCGCCGCGATGCCGCGGCCCCGGAAGGCGGGGCGCGTGCCCACGCCCGCCAGTTCCGCGGTGCCCACGGCCGGCGCGGAGCAGGTCGCCCCGCCGGCGCAGCTGCCGTCGGGAGCCCGGACGAAACGGACCGCACCGCCGCCGTCCTCGGTGCGGCGCAGCCGGGCCGCGCCCTCCGGCGACGGGGCGAACGCGTCGTCGAACGCCTCGGACAGGGCGGCGTCGACCGATGCGTAGTCCTCGTCCGACGAAGGCGCCTCGACACGGGGCGCGGCGGACGGGTGCGCGCCCGGGCCGGTGGCGCAGCCGGTCCCCGGCACCGTCAGCGTGGCCGGGGTGCAGACCAGGTACTCGTGCACCGCCTCGACGGTGAACCCCGCGGCGCGCAGTGCGACGTCGGTCGCGGGCGCGGTGTTCGGCGCGAACTCGAGCCGCGGCGTGAGACCGCGCTCCCGGAACGCCGCGATCAGCGCCGCGACCTCCCGGTCGGTCGGCGCGGCACCGGGCAGGGGCGTGGCGTAGTTGACGAACGGGCTGGTGGTGCCGGGGTCGAACCCCGCGACGAAGCACCCCGTCTCGACGACGACGGGGCGGCGGCGGAGGTTGGTGACGGCAAAGCTCTGGACGTTGTTGTCCACGGTGATGTGACCTCACGTAGATGGCGTGCGGAAGGCAACGTCGGGCCGCCGTGAGGTGAAGGGCCTGGCACTCGTGATGCGGTTTCCGGTGTCCCGAAGGGGGACGGAGAACCGGTCAGTGCCGACGGCGGCCGCTGTGGGACGCCGGGATCATGGGCTTCATTCCCTTGAGGTTCCGGGTACGCGGGCGCGTACCTCGACGGGTGCTGTGCAGCGCGGCCGACGCTGCCACGGGGAACGCGGACGCGCAACGGAATATCCGGCCGCGAGGGCCCCGGCCCGGCGCCGCCTCACCGCCCGCCCCTCCGCCGAGTGAGAGCAACGTTCCGTGCCGGTCACCCGGTGGCACAGGGGCGAAACCAGCCGTCCCTACCTTCGGGCTTCATCGCCGACATCCGTGCAGACGTGGAGGCCCGACATGACAGCCCCGACCACCACAGCAGAACGCAAGGGGGGCCGCTGGATCGAGCAGTGGGACCCGGAGGACGAACGGTTCTGGAAGGAGACGGGGGAGCGCACCGCACGGCGCAATCTGGTCGTCTCGGTCCTCTCCGAGCACATCGGGTTCTCCGTCTGGAGCCTGTGGTCCGTACTCGTCCTGTTCATGGGCCCCGAGTACGGCATCGACCCGGCCGGAAAGTTCTTCCTCGTGTCGATGGCGACCCTCGTCGGCGCCTGCGTCCGGGTCCCGTACACCTTCGCAGTGGCCCGCTTCGGCGGCCGCAACTGGACGGTGTTCGCCGCGGCCCTCCTGCTGCTCCCGACCGTCGCCGCCTTCGTCGTGATGAAGCCGGGCACCTCCTACGGGACGTTCATGCTGTGCGCGCTGCTCACCGGCGTCGGCGGCGGCAACTTCGCCTCCTCCATGACCAACATCAACTCCTTCTTCCCGCTGCGCAGGAAGGGCTGGGCGCTGGGGCTGAACGCGGGCGGCGGCAACATCGGCGTCCCCGTCGTGCAGCTCGCCGGACTCGCCGTCATCGGAGCGGCGGGCGGGCCGCGGCTGCTGCTCGGGATCTACATCCCGCTCGTCGTGGTGTCGGCCGTCTGCGCGCTGCTGTTCATGGACAACATCGCGTCGGTGCGCAATGACACGGGGGCGGCGAAGGAGGCCGTACGCGATCCGCACACCTGGATCATGGCGCTGCTGTACATCGGTACGTTCGGCTCCTTCATCGGCTACAGCTTCGCCTTCGGTCTCGTGCTGCAGACGCAGTTCGGGCGTACGCCGCTCCAGGCCGCGTCGATCACCTTCATCGGCCCGCTGCTCGGCTCCCTCGTACGGCCCGTCGGGGGACGGTTCGCCGACCGGTTCGGCGGCGCGCGCATCACGCTCGCCGTCTTCGCCGCCATGGCGGTCGCGACCGCGGTCGTCGTGGCCGCCTCCATGGAGAAGTCGCTGGCGCTGTTCACCGGCGCCTTCGTCGTCCTGTTCGTCCTCTCGGGCATCGGCAACGGATCCACGTACAAGATGATCCCCGCGATCTTCCAGGCCAAGGCGCACGCGCAGGGCCTGAGCGGGGAGGAGGCCGCGGCCTACGGACGGCGGCTCTCCGGCGCCGCGATGGGGCTGATCGGTGCGGTCGGTGCACTCGGCGGGCTCGGCATCAACCTCGCCTTCCGCCAGTCCTTCCTCACCGTCGGCACGGGCACGGGAGCGTTCGTCGCCTTCCTGGCCTGCTACGCGGTGTGCTCCGCGGTGACCTGGGCCGTATACCTTCGACGGCCCGCGGCCTCCGCCGCACCGGACGACGCCTCCGGTGCCGAGGCGGAACAGCCACGGCTCGGTTACGCCAACGTCTGACGTAACACCGCTGACATCCGGGTGAACCGAGCCTGTCATGCACCGTTGACAGGCTCGGTCCACTGCCTTTTCCACCCCATCCGCTTCTCCCCCCATCCCCCCTTCACTCCCCTTCTCCTTCCTGACGAGCCGGCCGAACCATCACCTGAGCGGGACGAGAGCCATGGACGACGACGCACAGCACGAGGCGGCACACGGTCCGCTCTCCGGGTTCACCATCGGCGTGACCGCGGCCCGGCGCGCCGACGAACTCGGGGCGCTGCTCCAGCGGCGCGGCGCGGCGGTGCAGCACGCGCCCGCGCTGCGCATCGTGCCGCTCTCCGACGACGGCGAACTCCTCGCGGCGACCAAGGACCTCATCGACCACGCGCCGGACGTCGTCGTCGCCACCACCGCGATCGGGTTCCGCGGATGGATCGAGGCGGCCGACGGCTGGGGCCTCGGTGACGGACTGCTCACCCGGCTGCGCGGTGTCCGGCTCCTCGCCCGCGGGCCCAAGGTGAAGGGCGCCGTCCGGGCGGCCGGGCTCACCGAGGAGTGGTCGCCGTCGTCCGAGTCGATGGCCGAGGTCCTCGACCGGCTGCTCGACGAGGGCGTCGAGGGACGCCGGATCGCCGTCCAGCTGCACGGGGAGCCGCTGCCCGGTTTCGTCGAGGCGCTGCGGGCCGCGGGCGCCGAACTCGTCGGCGTGCCGGTGTACCGGTGGATGCCGCCGGAGGACCTCGGGCCCGTCGACCGCCTGCTCGACGCCACGGTCTCGCGCGGCCTGGACGCGCTGGCATTCACCAGTGCACCCGCCGCCGCGTCCCTGCTGCGCCGCGCCGAAGCCCGCGGTCAGCTGGATGATCTGCTGGCCGCGCTCCACCACGACGTGCTGCCCGCGTGCGTCGGCCCGGTGACCGCGCTGCCGCTCCAGGCGTACGGCGTCGACACCGTGCAGCCCGAACGGTTCCGGCTCGGACCGCTCGTCCAGGTGCTCTGCCGGGAACTCCCCGGGCGGGCACGGGCCTTGCCCATCGCGGGGCATCGCGTGGAGATCCGGGGGCACGCCGTGCTCGTCGACGACGTGCTGCGGCCCGTGCCGCCCGCCGGGATGTCGCTGCTCCGGGCCCTGTCACGGCGGCCCGGGTGGGTCGTGGCGCGCGCCGACCTCCTCCGGGCGCTGCCCGGGGCCGGGCGGGACGAGCACGCAGTCGAGACGGCGATGGCCCGGCTGCGCTCCGCCCTCGGTGCCCCCCGGCTGATCCAGACGGTCGTCAAGCGGGGCTACCGCCTGGCCCTGGACCCGGCGGCGGCGGACGCCAAGTACGCGGGGGCCTGAGGCCTTTCCCCGTCCCCGTCAGCCGAGGGGCCGGGGTGCCAGGGGGGCGGAGCCCCTGGTTCGGGAAGGGACGGGGTGGGGAAAACGTGCCGCAGGCCGACCCGGCCGGTACCGGGACTTCCGGCCGCGCCCCGGGACGGGCACTGTAGGGGGTACGGCACCCCGCGCACCCGTACCCGAGGCACGTACGACCACGGCACGTACCCAGAACTCACCGGCATCCCCCCACAAGGCGGTGACACGCGTTGCGGTTCGACTCCGGCCGGATCTGCCTGGACCTGGTGGCGACGGCCCACCCCGACGACCGGCTCGACTCACCGGCCCGGCTGCGCGCCTGGTGCGCGGCCGCCGGCATCGTCCCGGCCGGCACCCCCCTGCCCGAGGCCGACCACCACTGGCTCTCGGCGTTCCTCGAACTCCGCGGACACATCACACAATTGGTGCGCGGGGAGCTCCACGGGCATCCCGCCGGCGCCGCCCTGGAACGCGTCAACACCCTCGCCCGTGAAGCCCCGCCCGCGCCCCGCGCGGTGCGCGCCCCGGACGGCAGTCTCGCCCGGGCGCTGGACACCGACCCGGGCTGTACGGCCCTGCTCGCCGTCGTCGCCCGCGACGCGGTCGATCTGCTCACCGACCCGGCCGCCCGTGCGGCACTGCGCCAGTGCGAAGGGGACAACTGCCCGTTGATCTACCTCGACACCTCGCGGGGGAGGCGCCGCCGCTGGTGCTCCAGCGAAGGGTGCGGCAACCGTGAGCGCGTCGCCCGCCATCGCCGCCGCGCGGCCCTGACCCGCGCCTGACGCCCTCGCAGAAACCCGCACCGAAGCCGCATAAGCGCGCAGCCCGCACCGCCGAACCCGCGGTAACGCCCCCCGGTGTCGAATACTTCCGGCGGGCGTTGAACACTTCCCTCACTTTGCACGTATGGAGTGTCAAGCGACCGGCTGGAAAGCCCAGCCGAATGGGGGACAGCGGAGGCAGGCGTGCGCAAGGATTTCGTCGTGGCCGATGAACGCCCGCCGAGGGCACGACATCGCATGTCGCCGCCGACATCCGGTGGACCTGACGAGGACCTCATGCGCACCCTCTACCAGGAGCACGCGGGTCCTCTGCTCGCCTATGTCCTCCGGCTGGTCGCCGGCGACCGGCAGCGCGCCGAGGACGTCGTGCAGGAGACGCTCATCCGTGCCTGGAAGAATGCCGGTCAGCTCAACCGAGCGACCGGTTCGGTACGCCCCTGGCTGGTGACGGTCGCACGCAGGATCGTCATCGACGGCCACCGCAGCCGGCAGGCCCGGCCGCAGGAGGTCGATCCGTCGCCGCTGGAGGTCATCCCCGCGGAGGACGAGATCGACAAGGCGTTGTGGTTGATGACACTCTCGGATGCGCTCGACGACCTGACCCCGGCGCACCGGGAGGTTCTGGTCGAGACCTACTTCAAAGGGCGTACCGTCAATGAGGCGGCCGAGACGCTCGGCATACCCAGTGGCACCGTGCGCTCCCGGGTGTTCTACGCGCTGCGCTCGATGAAGCTGGCGCTGGAGGAGCGGGGGGTGACCGCATGACCATGTATGGGTCCTACAACGAGCCGCAGGGCGTGCACGAGGACGTCGGGGCGTATGCGCTCGGCATCCTCGACGACGCCGACGCGACCGCTTTCGAGGCACATCTCGCAGGCTGCACATGGTGCCAGCGGCAGCTGGAGGAGCTGTCCGGCATGGAGCCGATGCTCGCCGCGCTCGCCGACCTTCCCGGCGGCCCGGGCACCCTGGGCGGCACACCGGAGATCGGGGCGCAGCTCGCCGCCAAGCCCAGTCCGCGACTGGGCGACCGGCTCATCGACGAGGTCGCCGTGCAGCGCGCCAAGAAGCGCCGGCGCGGGATGTACCTGGTGGCGGCCGCGGCCGCGCTGATCGTCGGTGGCCCGCTGACCGTGATGGCCGTCTCCGGCGGAGACGCGTCGGACGCCAACACCCTGGCGGACCCGCACCCGACCAGCCCCGCCGAGGACGCGTTCTTCCACCACATGACCACCAAGGTGAGCGCCACCGACCCCACCACCAAGGTCACCGCCACCGTGGGCATGGAGAAGAAGATGTGGGGCACCCACGCCGTTCTGGAGCTGAAGAACGTCACGGGTCCGCTGAAGTGCTCCCTGATCGCGGTCGGCAAGAACGGTGAACGCGAGACCGTGACCACCTGGGCCGTTCCGAAGTGGGGCTACGGCATCGAGAACAGCCCCCACAAGGACGCCAAGCACCCGCTCTACGTGCACGGCGGAGCGGCCTTCGAGCAGAACCAGATCGACCACTTCGAGGTGCGCACCCTGGACGGCAAGCAGCTCGTGGAGGTCGGCGCCTAGGCCGTCGCGCACGCGCGTCCGCACACCGATGCATGTCCGGGCACATGCGTCGGCGTCTCCGCGCGTGCGCACGGCGACGCCCGTGCCGGCGTTCACGGCGGCGTACCGGCGCGCACGCCGGCGCGTATCTCGGCGTGCACGCACGAGCACGTACCGGCACACGTTCCGGCCCCCACCCCGGTGGACACCCCGGCATCCGAGCGGGCCGCGAGCGGACGCGTAGCCTCCCGGGCCCCCCTTCGCGTACGGTGGACGGCTGCCCAGCACGTCAGAAGGGGGCCCGGTGGCCGCACAGCAAGCCGCGCACGCCGCTCTTGATCCGGTTCGCGACGACTCGGTCCGCGACCGGGAGATCCACATCGAACAGGAGCACCTCGACCAGGTGTACCGCCGCCTCGAGGAGAAGATCCACGAGGCGGAGTTCCTGATGGACGACGCGGCCAAGCGCGGCCAGGTCGGCACGCCCGGCGCGCTCGCGGAGCGCGACGCGCAGGTCTTCCGCGCCGGTGTCCACCTCAACCGGCTCAACAACGAGTTCGAGGACTTCCTCTTCGGCCGGATCGACCTGCTGCCCGGCAAGGACGGCAAGAAGGGCCCGGACGGCGCGTACACCGCGGTGGAGCCCGCGGAGGGTGCGGTCCGCGAGGACAACACCGCCGACATCGCCGAGACCCTGCACATCGGCCGCATCGGCGTCCTGGACTCCGACTACGCACCGCTGGTGATCGACTGGCGGGCACCGGCCGCGGCGCCCTTCTACCGCTCGACGCCCGTCGACCCCGGCCGGGTCGTACGCCGCCGGGTCATCCGTTCCAAGGGGCGCAGGGTCCTCGGCGTCGAGGACGACCTGATGCGCCCCGAGCTGACCGCCTACCTGGACGGCGAGAAGCTGCCGTCCGTCGGCGACGGCGCCCTGATGGCGGCCCTCGGCCAGGCCCGCAGCCACACCATGCGGGACATCGTCGCGTCCATCCAGGCCGAGCAGGACCTCGTCATCCGCGCGCCCGCCGCCTCGGTGACCTACGTCGAGGGCGGCCCCGGCACCGGCAAGACCGCCGTCGCGCTGCACCGCGCCGCGTACCTGCTCTACCAGGACCGCCGCCGCTATGCGGGCGGCATCCTGATCGTCTCCCCGACCCCGCTCCTGGTCGCCTACACGGAGGGCGTCCTGCCCTCCCTGGGCGAGGAGGGCCAGGTCGCCATCCGTGCGGTGGGCTCGCTCGTCGACGGTGCGGAGGCGTCGGTGTACGACTCGCCGGCGGTGGCCCGGGTCAAGGGCTCGTCGCGCATGCTGAAGGTGCTGCGCAAGGCGGCACGGGGCGCCCTGGAGACATCGGGCAACGGCGGCACCCCGGCGCGCCTGCGCGTCGTCGCCTTCGGACGGCGTCTCGAACTGGAGGCCGACCAGCTCAGCCGCATCCGCGGCGCCGTGCTCGGCGGCACCGCTCCGGTCAATCTGCTGCGCCCGCGGGCCCGCAAGCTCCTCCTCGACGCCCTCTGGGAGCAGTCCGGGTCGGCGACCCGGCACACCGATCCGGAGCTCGCCGCCGAGCTGCGCTCGTCCTTCGACGAGGACGTCACGTCGGAGGACGGCTTCCTCGCCTTCCTGGACGCGTGGTGGCCCGAGCTCACCCCGCGCGGCGTGCTCGCCGCGATGGCGGACGAGAAGCGTCTGGCCCGCTGGTCCCGCCGCGTCCTGAACCCGGGCGAGTGCCGCCGCGTGGCCCGCTCCCTCAAGCGGCAGGCGCTCTCCGTGCACGACGTGGCGCTCCTCGACGAGCTCCAGGCGATGCTCGGCACCCCGGCGAGGCCGCGCAAGCGGCGTGAGCTGGACCCGCTGGACCAGCTCACGGGCCTGGAGGAGCTGATGCCGGTGCGCGAGGAGACCCAGCGCGAGCGTGCGGAGCGGCTGGCCCAGGAGCGCACCGAGTACGCGCACGTCATCGTCGACGAGGCGCAGGACCTCACGCCCATGCAGTGGCGCATGATCGGCCGCCGCGGCCGGCACGCCACCTGGACCGTCGTCGGTGACCCCGCGCAGTCCTCCTGGTCCGACCCGGACGAGGCGGCCGCGGCGCGCGACGAGGCCCTTGGCACCCGCCCGCGCCGCCGCTTCACGCTCACCGTGAACTACCGCAACCCCGCCGAGATCGCCGAGCTGGCCGCGAAGGTCCTGGCCCTTGCGATGCCCGGGTCCGAGTCCCCGTCCGCGGTCCGTTCCACGGGTCTGCGGCCGCGCTACGCGGTCGTCCACGACGGCGGACTCGCCGCGACCGTCCGGGACGAGGCGGCCCGCCTGCTCGGCGAGGTCGACGGCACCGTCGGCGTGGTCGTCGCGATGAACCGCCGCGACGAGGCCGCGCGCTGGCTGGCGGGGCTGGGGGAGCGCGTGGTGGCGCTGGGCAGCCTGGAGGCGAAGGGACTGGAGTACGACGCGACGGTCGTCGTCTCGCCCGCCGAGATCGCCGACGAGTCGCCCGCCGGACTGCGTGTGCTGTACGTCGCACTCACCCGTGCGACGCAGCAGCTGACCGTCGTCTCCGGGAACCGGGACGAGCCGGACGCGGACGGGGTGCCGGACCTGCTCCGGGACTGACGGGCCGGGGCCCGTGACCCGCTCGCCACGGGTCATGGGGCCGACGGGCCGACGCCCGGGAGGATGACTTCCGCGGACGGGAATTGCCTTATGAGGATCGTTTGTTACCTTTGACGTGGCACCGGCTCGATCCAAGCCCCCGGGCCCAACCTTCGTCGCTTCGAGCGACCACTTGCCGCGAGGCGAGCATGGCGGGTCGGTGTCACTGAACGTAGAAGAGGTCCGCGTCATCAGCTGACGCGGACCTCTTTTTTTGCCCCATCACTTCTCGTATGGTGGAAGTCGTTTTCCGAAAACGACGGAACGGTGCGAGAACACAACGTTCGCAATCCGGGGCGGCTACCAGGTACTCGACGGTAGGTGCGACCATCGGATGGCGCCGCCCGCGACACCGCGGGCCGCGCGCACGCGACACAAGGGAAAGCAGAGGAAGTCGGCCATGGCAACGGCGCCCAGCGTCTCCTACTCGATGACGGTCCGGCTGGAGGTGCCGGCGAGCGGAACCGCGGTCTCGCAGCTCACCACCGCCGTGGAGTCCTCCGGAGGCTCGGTGACCGGCCTCGACGTCACTGCTTCCGGTCACGAGAAGCTCCGCATCGACGTCACGATCGCGGCCACCTCCACCGCGCACGCCGAGGAGATCGTCGAGAAGCTGCGCGGCATCGAGGGCGTCACGCTGGGCAAGGTCTCCGACCGTACGTTCCTCATGCACCTCGGCGGCAAGATCGAGATGGCGTCGAAGCACCCCATCCGCAACCGTGACGACCTGTCCATGGTCTACACGCCGGGTGTGGCGCGCGTCTGCATGGCGATCGCCGAGAACCCCGAGGACGCCCGGCGTCTCACCATCAAGCGCAACTCCGTTGCGGTCGTGACGGACGGCTCCGCCGTCCTCGGCCTCGGCAACATCGGCCCCAAGGCCGCGCTGCCCGTCATGGAGGGCAAGGCGGCCCTCTTCAAGCGCTTCGCCGGCATTGACGCCTGGCCGATCTGCCTGGACACCCAGGACACCGACGCCATCGTCGAGATCGTCAAGGCGATCGCCCCGGGCTTCGCCGGCATCAACCTCGAGGACATCTCCGCGCCCCGCTGCTTCGAGATCGAGGCCCGGCTGCGCGAGGCCCTCGACATCCCCGTCTTCCACGACGACCAGCACGGCACCGCCATCGTGGTGCTCGCCGCCCTCACCAACGCCCTGCGCGTGGTGGGCAAGGCCATCGGCGACGTGCGCGTGGTCATGTCCGGCGCCGGCGCGGCCGGTACGGCCATCCTGAAGCTCCTCCTCGCCGCGGGCGTCAAGCATGCCGTCGTCGCCGACATCCACGGTGTCGTGCACGCCGACCGCGCGGACCTGGTGAACGCCGCGGCGGACTCGCCGCTGCGCTGGATCGCCGACAACACCAACCCCGAGGGCGTCACCGGCACGTTGAAGGAAGCGGTGCACGGCGCCGACGTCTTCATCGGCGTCTCCGCGCCGAACGTGCTCGGCGGCGAGGACGTGGCGGCCATGGCCGACGGCGCGATCGTGTTCGCGCTCGCGAACCCGGACCCGGAGGTCGACCCCGCAATCGCCCGCCAGACGGCGGCAGTTGTGGCGACCGGCCGCTCGGACTTCCCCAACCAGATCAACAACGTTCTGGTGTTCCCGGGTGTCTTCCGCGGTCTCCTCGACGCCCAGTCGCGTACGGTCAACACCGAGATGATGCTGGCCGCCGCCACCGCCCTCGCCGATGTCGTCACCGAGGACGAGCTGAACCCGAACTACATCATCCCGAGCGTCTTCAACGACAAGGTCGCCGGTGCCGTCGCCGGTGCCGTCCGCAACGCCGCCAAGGCTGCGGGGGCGGCTGTGACGGGCACCACGGCCTAGCCGGGGGCGGCTCGGCGCGTCGCGGAATGCGGGCTCCGAATGCGCCCTTTAGGGTGGCGGCAGGAGGCCCGCGGGCCTGCGGTCCGCTGCCGGGAGCGGACGGAGCGTCACCATTTCGAGGCAGTGGCGCTTTTCGTGTGACTCCCAGGGGTGCCGGATTGGCGTTCCCGCCGCACGTAGGGGCAGGATGCGTCTCTGGGCGCGAGGGTCTGGCTACGGACCCGGGTCCGGGGACCGACCGAGGACCCTGGCAGCATCGGCTTCGATCTCACGCCTCAATGGCAAGAAGAACACGGGAGTACAAACATGAACCGCAGTGAGCTGGTGGCCGCGCTGGCCGACCGCGCCGAGGTGACCCGCAAGGACGCCGACGCCGTGCTGGCCGCGTTCGCCGAGACGGTCGGCGAGATCGTCGCCAAGGGCGACGAGAAGGTCACCATCCCCGGCTTCCTCACCTTCGAGCGCACCCACCGTGCCGCTCGTACCGCGCGGAACCCGCAGACCGGCGAGCCGATCAACATCCCGGCCGGCTACAGCGTGAAGGTGTCCGCGGGCTCCAAGCTCAAGGAAGCCGCGAAGGGCAAGTGAGCCTGCGTACGCAGGGCTGACCTTCGTACGCGGGGCCGACCCTCGTGCGAAGGGCTCACAAGCCCCTGGTACGCCGATGGGGCGGCCACCCGGTTCCGGGTGGCCGCCCCATCTGCTTGGCGTCGGGAGGCAGCCGTCAGGCCACCGGCGTGCCGGACGGCAGCTCGACCTTCGCGCCGAGCTCCTGGAGCTTCTCCATGAAGTTCTCGTAGCCGCGGTTGATCAGCTCGATGCCGTGGACGCGGGACGTGCCCTGGGCCGCGAGCGCGGCGATCAGGTAGGAGAAGCCGCCGCGCAGGTCGGGGATGACCAGATCGGCGCCCTGGAGCTTCGTGGGGCCCGAAACGACCGCCGAGTGAAGGAAGTTGCGCTGCCCGAAGCGGCAGGCGGAGCTGCCCAGGCACTCGCGGTAGAGCTGGATGTGTGCACCCATCTGGTTCAGCGCGGAGGTGAACCCGAGCCGCGACTCGTACACCGTCTCGTGGACGATGGACAGGCCCGTCGCCTGCGTCAGGGCCACGACCAGCGGCTGCTGCCAGTCGGTCTGGAAACCGGGGTGCACGTCCGTCTCCAGCGCGATCGACTTCAGCTGGCCGCCCGGGTGCCAGAAGCGGATGCCCTCGTCGTCGATCTCGAAGGCGCCGCCGACCTTGCGGTAGGTGTTCAGGAAGGTCATCATCGAGCGCTGCTGGGCACCGCGCACATAGATGTTGCCCTCGGTCGCCAGCGCCGCGGACGCCCAGGACGCGGCCTCCAGGCGGTCCGGGAGGGCGCGGTGCCGGTATCCGCCGAGCTTGTCGACACCGGTGATCCGGATGGTCCGGTCGGTGTCCATGGCGATGATCGCGCCCATCTTCTGCAGTACGCAGATGAGGTCCTCGATCTCGGGCTCCACGGCGGCGTTGGACAGCTCCGTCACGCCCTCCGCGAGCACCGCCGTCAGCAGCACCTGCTCGGTCGCGCCGACCGACGGGTACGGCAGGCGGATCTTCGTACCGCGCAGCCGCTGCGGGGCCTCCAGGTACTGGCCGTCCGCACGCTTCTCGATCCGCGCGCCGAACTGCCGCAGCACGTCGAAGTGGAAGTCGATGGGCCGGCCGCCGATGTCGCAGCCGCCCAGGCCCGGGATGAAGGCGTGCCCGATGCGGTGCAGCAGCGGGCCGCAGAACAGGATCGGGATGCGGGACGAACCGGCGTGCGCGTCGATGTCGGCGACGTTCGCGCTCTCCACGTGCGTGGGATCCATCACGAGTTCGCCGGGCTCCTCGCCCGGGCGGACCGTCACGCCGTGCAGCTGGAGCAGGCCGCGCACGACGCGGACGTCACGGATGTCCGGGACATTGCCCAGTCGGCTCGGACCACTGCCGAGCAGTGCCGCGACCATGGCCTTGGGCACGAGGTTCTTCGCGCCGCGGACACGGATCTCGCCCTCCAGCGGGGTTCCGCCGTGGACAAGGAGTACATCGTCGGTGACGGTCATGAATCTCGCGTTCCGGTGAAGTGGGCAGGGGTCGAAGGGCAAGCGTAATGGCCGCCTACCCCCGTTCCGTAAGCCCAAGTGCGGGGTTTGTGCGTCATGACTTCGCTACAATACGAAATGTGCCTAAACGGACACGCGGGGTCACTGATTCCGGGGCGCGTCCGCACCGCGTACCGGCGCTGGCCCGCCCCTGTCGGCCGCGCTCACTCGTGTACCGGCATTGAGTCCCCGTATACGGCCGATCTGCGGGATCATGTCTGCCATGACCGAGGTGTCCTCGCTCACAGGGCGGCTGCTCGTGGCAACGCCCGCCCTGGCGGACCCGAACTTCGACCGCGCGGTCGTACTCCTCCTCGACCACGACGAGGAGGGCTCGCTCGGTGTCGTCCTCAACCGGCCCACGCCGGTCGACGTCGGCGACATCCTCGAGGGCTGGGCGGATCTCGCCGGGGAGCCCGGCGTCGTGTTCCAGGGCGGCCCCGTCTCGCTCGACTCGGCGCTCGGTGTCGCGGTCATCCCCGGCGGGGCCGACGGCGACGCGGCGCCCCTGGGCTGGCGGCGCGTGCACGGTGCGATCGGGCTGGTTGACCTGGAGGCCCCGCCGGAGCTGCTCGCCTCGGCCGTCGGGTCCCTGCGGATCTTCGCCGGTTACGCCGGATGGGGGCCCGGCCAGCTGGAGGAGGAACTGGTCGAGGGCGCGTGGTTCGTGGTCGAGTCGGAACCGGGTGACGTCTCGTCCCCCGCGCCGGAGAGCCTGTGGCGGCAGGTGCTGCGCCGCCAGCGGAACGAACTGGCCATGGTCGCGACGTATCCGGACGACCCGTCGCTGAACTGACCCGTTCGGCTCCTCGCGCCCCTGCCCGGACGGTCTGCCGCGCGATGGTGACCGGCCGCACACCCGGAGCCCGGGCGCTTAAGTACCCTTGGCTGTTATGAGCACTCTTGAGCCCGAGCGCGGTACAGGTACGGGGACCCTCGTAGAGCCGACGCCGCAGACGTCGCACGGTGACGGCGACCACGAGCGCTTCGCCCACTACGTCCAGAAGGACAAGATCATGGCGAGCGCGCTCGACGGCACGCCCGTCGTCGCGCTCTGCGGCAAGGTGTGGGTGCCGGGCCGTGACCCGAAGAAGTACCCGGTGTGCCCCATGTGCAAGGAGATCTACGAGTCCATGGGCGCCGGCGGCGACAAGGACAAGGGCGGCAAGGACAAGTAACCGTCCGAGCGGCCGGGTGGGGGTCCCCGGGGCGCGCTCCGGCGCAGCGGTACGCCGTCGGGGGCACGCGACCGACCTCTGTGGCCGGGTTCCCGGCGTGTGACGCGAGGTGGTGCCGGGCCGCGCCCGGTGCCCGGCGGGCGGCCCGATGTGGTGCCGGGCCGTACCCGCGCGGCGCGGTCCCGTGGCGCGTACGGTCGGACGGCATGACCTTCATGGATCTCATCCCGGCGCCCACGGGAGCCGTGCTGCCCCGACCGGGCGGGTTCGCAGCGACCGAGTCGACCGTGCTCGACGCGGGGCCCGGCACCGAGCGGACGGAGCGCTGGCTGCGCGCCACGCTCGGCGCGGCGCTCGGGCTGCCGCTGCGTCCCGCGCGCGAGGGTGAGGCCCGGGACGTCATCGCGCTGCGGACCGACGCGAACCTGGAGCCCGAGGCGTACCGGCTCGGTGTCGACGGGGACCGCGTGGAGATCCGCGGCGGCGGCCCCGCCGGTGTCTTCTGGGGCGCGCAGACGCTGCGTCAGCTCCTGGGCCCCGACGCCTTCCGGCGCGCGCCGGTACGGCCGCACGCGGCCCGTACCGTCCCGGCCGGCACCCTCGAGGACGCCCCGCGGTTCGTCTGGCGCGGGCTCATGCTCGACGTGGCACGGCACTTCATGCCCAAGGGCGGCGTGCTGCGCTACCTCGACCTGATGGCCGCGCACAAACTCAACGTCCTGCACCTCCATCTGACGGACGATCAGGGCTGGCGCATCGAGATCCTGCGCCACCCGGAGCTCACCGGGACCGGTGCTTGGCGCTCCCGCACCCGCTACGGCCACCGGGCCTCATCGCTGTGGGAGGACAAGCCGCACGGCGGCTTCTACACGCAGGACGACATCCGCGAGATCGTCGCCTACGCCGCGGACCGGCACATCACCGTCGTCCCCGAGATCGACATCCCGGGCCACTCGCAGGCCGCCATCGCCGCCTACCCGGAACTCGGCAACACCGACGTCGTCGACACCGCCTCCCTCTCCGTCTGGGACGACTGGGGCGTCTCCGCCAACGTACTCGCCCCCACCGACACCACCCTGCGCTTCTACGAGGGAGTCCTGGAGGAGGTGCTGGCACTGTTCCCGTCGACGTTCGTGCACCTCGGCGGTGACGAGTGCCCCAAGGACCAGTGGCGTGCGTCGCCGGCCGCGCAGCGGCGGATCCGGGAACTCGGCCTCGCCGACGAGGACGAGCTCCAGTCGTGGTTCATCCGCCACTTCGACTCCTGGCTCTCCGCGCGCGGGAGACGCCTCATCGGCTGGGACGAGATCCTGGAGGGCGGCCTCGCGCCCGGCGCCGCCGTGTCGTCGTGGCGCGGCTACCGCGGCGGCGTCGCGGCCGCCAAGGCCGGTCACGACGTGGTGATGTGCCCGGAGCAGCAGGTCTACCTGGACCACCGGCAGGCCGGCGGCGGGGACGAGCCGGTGCCCATCGGCTACGTGCGCACCCTGGAGGACGTGTACCGGTTCGAGCCGCTGCCGCCGCAGCTCACCCCCGGCGAGGCGCGGCGCGTGCTCGGCACCCAGGCCAACGCGTGGACCGAGGTGATGGAGAACCACGCGCGCGTCGACTACCAGGTCTTCCCCCGGCTCGCGGCCTTCGCCGAGGTCGCCTGGAGCCGGCTTCCCGTACCCGCGGCACGCGACTACGCCGGCTTCGAGCGCCGTATGGCCCGGCACTACGCACGACTTGACGCCCTCGGCGTCGACTACCGCCCGCCGGCCGGCCCGAAGCCGTGGCAGCGGCGCCCCGGGGTGCTCGGACGCCCGATCGAGGGGGCGCCCCCGAACGTGTGAGGCCTGCCCCGCGGCGGGGGCCGGAGGGCCGCCGTCCTGGGACCGTGGGACCTCGTCGGAGAAGCCCTGCAAGGGTCACCGAAGAGTGGCCGTACACGCCGACCGGTGAGGCCATGCGAAATCGGACCATCCCCTCAGAGGGGGAGCAATACCTCGTATGTCTCCTAGCGGACCCCCGCGTCGGGGTCCTGCGAAGATGTGCCAGAGTTGCCACGTCCGCCCTGTCGGCACGTACCGTACGGCAGCACAGGTGGGACCAGGTGGACCGCGGGAAGGGGCAGCCGGTTTGACCACGCACGCACCGCAGGCGGCGCAGTCCGTGACGCTGCCGGCCTCGCTCGACGAGGCCGTGGCGGCCCTGGTCGCCATGCCCGCCGCCGTACCCGTGGCGGGCGGTACGGATCTCATGGCCGCGGTCAATTCGGGCCTGCTGCGGCCCACCGCGCTCGTCGGCCTCGGACGCATCAGCGAGACGCGCGGCTGGCAGTACCAGGACGGACACGCCCTGCTCGGCGCCGGACTGACGCACGCGCGCATGGGCCGCCCCGACTTCGCCGCCCTGATCCCCGCCCTCGCGGCCGCGGCGCGCGCCGCGGGCCCCCCGCAGATCCGCAACGCCGGCACCCTCGGCGGCAACATCGCGTCCGCCGCCCCGACGGGTGACGCGCTGCCCGTGCTGGCCGCCCTGGAGGCCACGCTCGTCGTCGCCGGACCCGGCGGCGCCCGCCGCGAGATTCCCGTCTCGCATCTGCTCGCCGGCATGGACATGCTCCGCAGCGGCGAACTCATCGGCCATGTGCGGGTACCGCTGCTGCACGCCCCCCAGATCTTCCTGAAGGCCACGGGCCGCACCGGGCCCGGTCGCGCGGTCGCGTCCGTCGCGCTGGTGCTCGACCCGGCACGCCGCGGCGTCAGGTGCGCGGTCGGCGCCGTCGCGCCGATGCCGCTGCGGCCCCTGGAGGCCGAGCAGTGGATCGCGTCGCTCATCGACTGGGACGGCGGGCGTACGGTGGTGCCCGAGGCGCTGAACGCCTTCGGCGAGTACGTCGCAGCGGCCTGCGTCCCCGACCCCGCCCCGGCCGAGGACGGTACGCCGCAGCAGCTGCCGCCCGCCGTACTGCACCTGCGGCGGACCGTCGCCGTACTGGCCCGACGAGCACTGGGGAGGGCGCTGTCGTGACCGACGAGCAGAACCGCACCGGCGGGGCCGACGGTGGCGCACCGGGCGCCGACGCACCGCACGGCGCCCACGGCCCGCACGGCATGCACGGTTCCTGGGAGCCGCTCCCGCAGGGCGAGTACGACGACGGTGCCACCGCCTTCGTGAAGCTGCCCGAGGGCGGCATCGACGCCCTCCTGGGCAGCCCCCTCGCGGCGCCCGGCCACGGCTACGTACCGCCGCGGATAGCGGCCGCCGCCACCGACCCTGCGGCCACGGGCTCCTGGGCCATGCCGGAGACCGGACCGGACGGGTCTCCTGGGCGGCCCGGGACGCCGGCGGGCCCCGGGCAGGCGCCGCAGCCGGTGCACTGGCCGGACCCGAACGCGCTGCCCGACCCGGAATCAGCCTCCGGCACGCCCGCGCACGGGACGCCGTTCCACGGGACCCCCGCCCACGGCACGCCGGTGCACGGCACGCCCGCCCACGGCACGCCCCTGCCGCAGCCCGGTGCCGGGCAGCCCGCGCGGGACCCCTTCGCGTACGACCCCGGGACGACCGGGCAGTGGACCTTCCCGGAGGCCGCCGACACCGCAGCGGGAGCCGAATCCGGCGCCGCCCAGATGACCGGACAGTGGTCCATCCCCGTCGCCGACGGGGATCTGCCGGACGAGTCCGGCGAGTTCACCACGTCCGCGCTGGCCTCGCAGTGGACGACGACCGCGCCGGCGACCCTCCCGGGTGGCGCCCCCGCGCCGTGGGCCACCGAGGCCGGGGCGGGACAGCCCTGGTCGTCCGAGCCGCACGCGTCCGAGCCGCAGTCGGCCGAGCCGCGGGAGGCACACCTCCGGCATCCGCAGCATGCGGACGTGGCGGAGGAGACGGCCGCCGCGCCCGGTGACGCCGACGCCGAGGTCACCGCCTCCGCGGGGACGGCCCCGGAACCGGTCCACCCGGCGCCCGCGCCGTCGGCCGCGTCCGAGGACCCCGGCCACGCCCACCCCCAAGCGACCGCCGCCGACGACTCCCACCCCCAGGGGCACACCTCCGAGGACGCCTCCCCGGAAGGGGTCGGCCACTCCGGCGCGGCACCCGAGGACGAGGCCCCCGCGGCAGCCGAAGGCGCTGTGCCCGCGTCCGGGACGGACCCCCGGGAAGCGCCCGCCCAGGAGGCCGCAGCCCCCGCCGACGCCCCCGCCGGCCCTCCGCTCCACGACGACCGACCCCTCGTCTCGTACGTGCTCCGCGTCAACGGCGGCGACCGGCCGGTCACGGACGCCTGGATCGGCGAGTCCCTGCTCTACGTCCTGCGCGAGCGGCTGGGCCTCGCCGGCGCCAAGGACGGCTGCTCCCAGGGCGAGTGCGGGGCCTGCAACGTCCAGGTGGACGGGCGGCTCGTCGCCTCCTGCCTGGTGCCCGCCGCGACCGCGGCCGGCAGCGAGGTGCGCACCGTCGAAGGCCTCGCCGCGGACGGGCAGCCGTCCGACGTCCAGCGGGCACTGGCCCGCTGCGGCGCCGTGCAGTGCGGCTTCTGCGTCCCGGGCATGGCGATGACCGTGCACGACCTCCTGGAGGGCAACCCGTCCCCGACCGACATGGACACCCGCCAGGCCCTGTGCGGCAACCTGTGCCGCTGCTCCGGCTACCGCGGAGTCCTGAAGGCCGTCCAGGAGGTCGCGGCCGAGCGCGCGGCGTCCGCCGCGGGCGGCGGGACGCACGCCGGCCCTGCCCCGGACGGGGACGTCCCCGAAGAGGCCCGTATCCCGCACCAGGCCGGCCCCGGACAGGGCGGCGTGCACCCGGGCGCCCATGACCCGTCCCACGGGGACTTCGGGTCCTACGAGCCCTACCAGCCGTACGACCAGGACGGAGGCCAGGCGTGAGCAGCGAAACAGCGGCAGCCACCGTGACCGGTACGGTGCCCGCCCCGGGCCCCGAGCCGCTGCCGCACGGCCTCGGGGTGTCGCTCCCCGCCACGGACGCCCGCGCCAAGTCGGAGGGCACGTTCCCGTACGCATCCGACCTGTGGGCCGAAGGCCTGCTGTGGGCCGCGATCGTGCGCTCCCCGCACGCCCGCGCGCGGATCGTCTCCATCGACACCACCCACGCGCGCGAGATGCCCGGCGTGCACGCCGTCGTCACCCACGAGGACGTGCCCGGCACGGCGTCCTACGGCCGGGGCACCCCCGACCGCCCCGTGTTCGCCTCCGAGGCGGTCCGCCACCACGGCGAGCCCATCGCCGCCGTGGCCGCCGACCACCCGGACACCGCACGCATGGCCGCGGCAGCCGTCATCGTCGAGTACGAAGTCCTCGACCCGGTCACCGACCCGGAGCAGGCCTTCGAGGCGGAACCGCTCCACCCCGACGGCAACCTGATCCGGCACATCCCGCTGCGACACGGCGACCCCGAAGCGGCCGGCGACATCGTCGTGGAGGGCCTGTACCGCATCGGCCGCCAGGACCCGGCGCCCATCGGCGCGGAGGCCGGACTCGCGGTGCCCCGCCCGGACGGCGGCGTCGAGCTGTACGTCGCGTCCACCGACCCGCACGGCGACCGCGACAAGGCGGCCGCCGTCTATGGACTGGGCCAGGACCGCGTCAAGGTCGTCGTCACCGGCGTCCCCGGGGCCACCGCCGACCGCGAGGACCCGGGCTTCCAGCTTCCCCTCGGCCTCCTCGCCCTGAAGACGGGCTGCCCGGTCAAACTGGCCGCCACCCGCGAGGAGTCCTTCCTGGGCCACGTCCACCGCCACCCGACCCTGCTGCGCTACCGCCACCACGCGGACGCCGAGGGCCGCCTGGTGAAGGTCGAGGCCCAGGTCCTGCTGGACGCGGGCGCCTACGCGGACACGTCGTCGGACGCGCTGGCCGCCGCGGTCTCCTTTGCCTGCGGCCCCTACGTCGTCCCCAACGCGTTCATCGAGGGGTGGGCGGTCCGCACCAACAACCCGCCCTCCGGACACGTACGCGGCGAGGGCGCCATGCAGGTCTGCGCCGCATACGAGGCGCAGATGGACAAGCTCGCCAAGAAGCTCGGCATCGACCCCGCGGAACTGCGCCTGCGCAACGTCCTGGCCACCGGCGACGTCCTGCCAACCGGCCAGACCGTCACCTGCCCCGCCCCCGTGGCGGAACTCCTCACCGCCGTACGGGACTTCCCGCTGCCCGCCCTCCCCAAGGACACCCCCGAGGACGAGTGGCTGCTCCCCGGCGGCCCCGAGGGCGCGGGCGAACCGGGCGCGGTGCGCCGCGGCGTGGGCTACGGCATCGGCATGGTCCACATGCTCGGCGCCGAGGGCACCGACGAGGTGTCCACGGCCACCGTGCGGGTCCAGGACGGCGTGGCGACGGTCCTGTGCGCGGCCGTGGAGACCGGCCAGGGCTTCTCGACCCTGGCCCGCCAGATCGTCCAGGAGACCCTCGGCATCGACGAGGTGCACGTCGCCGCCGTGGACACCGACCAGCCCCCGGCCGGCCCCGGTTGCCGCGGCCGCCACACCTGGGTCTCGGGCGGAGCGGTCGAACGCGCCGCGAAGATGGTCAGGACCCAGCTCCTCCAGCCCCTCGCCCACAAGTTCGGCATGTCCACCGAGCTCCTCCAGATCGCCGATGGCAAGATCACTTCGTACGACGGTGTGCTGTCCACCACCGTCACCGAGGCGCTGGACGGCAAGGAACTGTGGGCGACCGCCCAGTGCCGCCCGCACCCGACCGAGCCCCTGGACGCCGACGGCCAGGGCGACGCCTTCGTCGGCCTCGCCTTCTGCGCGATCCGCGCGGTCGTCGACGTCGACATCGAGCTGGGCTCGGTACGCGTCGTCGAACTGGCCGTGGCCCAGGACGTCGGCCGCATCCTGAACCCCACCCAGCTCACCGCCCGCATCGAAGGCGGCGTCACCCAGGGGGTCGGCGCGGCCCTGACCGAGAACCTCCGCACCCCGCGCGGCCTGGTACGCCACCCGGACCTGACGGGCTACGCCCTGCCCACCTCGCTCGACGCCCCCGACATCCACATCGTGAAGCTGGTCGAGGAGCGGGACGTGGTCGCCCCCTTCGGCGCGAAGGCCGTCAGCGCGGCACCGGTGGTCGCCTCCCCGGCGGCCGTGGCCTCCGCGGTCCGCGCGGCGACGGGCCGCCCGGTGAACCGCCTGCCGATCCGCCCGCAGGCAGCGGTGGTCACGGGCTGACCGCCGTCCGTCCGTCCGTGCTGAACACGGGCTGACCGCCCACCCGTCGACTGCGGTGCCACGGGCCGCCCGTCCTCACGCGTCCGCGGTGGTCACGGGCAGACCGTGCTCCCGCCGTCCGAGCCGGCGTGCCGTGTGTCGCATCCTTGTGCGCATCAAGTCACGGTGGCGTGATCTCGATTGCTCCTGCAACGGGCCCCGGGGCAGACTGTCAGAACCGATGGCTAGAGTTGCGCGTGAGGCTTTCTGACTGACTGGCATCGGCTCTACGGGGAGGGCAAAGTGCTGCCGAGCGAAGGCGGTTCGTCGTCGGAGTCGAGTTCGGAGGGCCCATTGTGGCCGTTCGACGTCTTCGAATCGGCGACGGACGCCGTGGCCGACGTGGTCACCGAGCTCTCGTCGTTCCAGAAGTTCCAGCAACGGGTCGACGAACTGATCCGCGACCTCAAGGGTTCGGCGGCCGGCTCCAAGAAGCTGGGTGAAGAGCCGCTGTCGCGGCACCAGTTCGGCGGGGGAGACGGTGCGTGGGTCGAGGCATCGGGCCTCTTCGCCTCGTACCACTCGGTCATCAGCGAACTCGAGACCCTGTCGAAGCTGCTCTCCGACTCGATCGAGGGCATGGGCATCGCGGTCATGGCCTCGCACGAGGGCTATCACAAGATCGACACCGACCTTCGCGACCGGATGGCGGCGATCTCGGCGGAAGCCACCGAGCACTACGGCGGCAGCTACGACCCGGACCACGCCAAGCACACGTCCGCACAGGGCGGCAGCGGCACGGGCGGCGGCAGCGGTGACGACACCGGTACGGGAACGGACCGGTCCGGCCGGTCCGGCCAGGCGCCCGCGGGCGGCGGCAACTCGGGCGGACAGATCTGATGGGTGACTTCTGATGGGTGGCAAGGGCAAGGGCGGGAGCACGTCCTTCGAAAACATGAGCCACGAGCAGATGCTGGCGTGGCTCGACCAGGCGGACAGCGGCGTGGTGCAGGCCGCCGCCGACAAGCTCAAGGCGGCGGCCACGGAAATCAGCAAGATCGCCGAGGAGCTCAAGGTCCGCCCCCAGTACGTGACATGGAAGGGCAAGGGCGCCGACGCGTTCCGCAGCTGGGGCGGCGACCTGGCCAACGCCACGTTCCGACTGGCCGACTTCAGCGAGGGCTCCGCGAAGTGGCTGGGCCACGCCTCCGCCGCCATCGCCTCGGCCCAGTCGTCCGTCCCCCGCGACAGGAAGAGCGCCCAGGCCAACCTGGACGCGGCCAGGGCGGCCCACGGCGACCCGGACGCGCACATCGCCGCCAGCAAATCCGAGAGCAATCTGGCGGCCATCGCGGCGGACAAGGAGAAGGTCCGCCAGGAGGCCGCCGCGGAGATGCGGAAGCTGGCGGGAACGTATTCGTTCTCGGCCACGCAGATGGACCGGCTGGAGAGGCCTAGGTTTCCGCCGCCGCCGTCGGCTATTTCGCCGGAGGGGAGCGGTGGCAAGTCTATTGACGGTGCTCAGGCTTGGACTCGGCCGACCACGTCTGGCCGAGGCACTACAGGCGGTGCTTCTGTTCCTTCTTCGCAGGGGCATGCCGCAGCGACCCACGCGTCGGCCCCTGGGGCACCGCACGTACCGGGCGGTGGCCGGTCTTCTGGCGTGAACCTTCCGGAGCGTCATGTGGAGGCGAACAGCGACCGTCCAACACATGTGGACATCGACTCCGCAGACACACTTCCCAAGGCGCATCACGTACCTGTTCACCCCAGCGACCCGGTACCGAACGGCCCGAGCCCAACTGGCCCGACCGGCCCCACCGGCATGCCTCCTGTCACCGGAACCCCGCCGATCGTTGGCCGCGGGGGTGGCGGAACATTCGAAGGCCGCGAAGGAGGGACGACCGTCGGGCGCCGTGGGGGCGGAGGACCCTTCGAACGCAGCACATCACCCATCGGTGGTACGGGAGCGACCCGGCCTGGCAACCCGCCGGTGACTGGCGGTGGAGGTCGCTCAACCGGTGGCATGCGCGGCCCGTTGATGCCGGGGCAGAGCGGCACAGGTGCTGGACGAACAGGATCGCTTCCTGGGCGTCTCCCGACCAACAACGGAGTTGCTGGTGGGCGCCCGCAGCAGGCGACGGGCAGGCCTACCACGGGGATTCCCCGGGGGACGGTCATGGGCGGCGAAACCCCGACTGGGCGCGGACCGGTCGGTCGGGGTGCAGCGGGAGCCAGGCCCGGTGCCACGCCGGAAGGGCCGCGTGGTGCCGCCTCCGGACGCCGGATCGCCGGTGAGAACGAAGGCATCGTCGGTGGGCGGCCGCAACGACAGGGCCGCTCCAGTACGCGCTCCTTCAGCTCGGGCGGTTCCGGCCTCGTTCGCGAGCAGCAGCCGGGTGGCACTTCGTCCGAACCCATGCCCGGATCAGCTCAGACGGGCCGCGGCGGGCCTCTGCCCAACGGCTCCAGATCTGCGTCGCGTCGCACTGACGAACGAGGCGAGCGGCCGGACTACCTCACGGAGGACGAGGAGACCTGGCGGCCGAGCGAGCGTCGTAACGTCCCGCCGGTTGTCGACTGACACGCGCAAAGGGAGCGAGAGGGAACCGCATGGACACCAGCAGTAACCGGCGCAGGCACAGAACTGGGACCTCAGCAGTCCTCGGTCTCCTGCTGATGGGTGTCGCGGTTGCACCTGCCCACGCTGAATCGACTCGCTCGGAGCAGTGGTATCTCGATGCCATGAAGGCCGAGCAGATGTGGGAAACCAGTACCGGTAAGGGCGTCACCGTCGCTGTGATCGATACTGGAGTCGACCCGAGTAACCCTGACTTGAAGGGTCGAATTCTGCGCGGCAAGGATTACGCGAAGGGCTCACCCGGGGATCAGCACACGGATTACCAGGGGCATGGGACGGGCATGGCCGGCCTGATCGCTGGCACCGGCGCTTATGGAGGCGGAAAGGGATCCTTCGGCGTTGCGCCAGATGCGAAGATCTTTCCGATCCGACTGCCCGATGCCACGAAGGCAGCCAATCAGCTTGAGTCTGATGAGGAGTTCGACAAAGCTGTCTCGCAGGCAATCCGATACGCAGCGGACGCGGGCATCAAGGTCATCAACATCTCCCAGGCTACGTCGGAAGGCTCGCCGCGTATGACTGCGGCCGTAAAGTATGCATTGAACAAGAATGCATTGATCTTCGCTGGGGTCGGCAACAACGGGCAAGCGGGGAACGAAGTCATGTATCCCGCTGCAACCCCAGGCGTTGTCGGTGTCGCCGCCGTCGGGAAGAACCTCCACAAGACCGCAGAGTCTGAATTCGGGCCACAGGTAGACATGGCAGCCCCCGGCGACGAAATGGTCCACGCATGCGGCGGTAAGACTGGCCTCTGCAAGAGCCACGGCACCAGCGACGCCACCGCAATCGCCTCCGCCAGCGCCGCCCTCATCTGGTCCAAGCACTCCAACTGGACCAACAACCAGGTCCTCCGGGTCATGCTCAACACGATCGGCGGGCCCACGGACGGGGCCAAGCGCAACGACGCCATCGGCTACGGCATCGTCCGCCCCCGGATCGCCCTGAAGAACCCGGGCGACCCCGGCCCCGCCGACGTGTACCCGCTCCCGGACCTCGCTGCGGCAGCGTCCAAGTCCCCGTCGCCCTCGGCCCCGGCTTCCGGTTCCCAGGGCAAGGACGCCAAGCCGCAGAGCGACGACGGAGCCGCCGCCGCGTCCAAGGACAGCGGCTCAAGCCCCACCCTGTGGATCGCCCTGGGCGCGGGCGCCGCCGTAGTCCTCGGAGTCGTGGCGGCGGCCCTCCTCGTACGCAACCGAAGGCGCCGGAGCCAGGCATCACAGCCCGCGATGCCGCCCTGTGCGCCGAGCCAGTTCGGCAACCCGAATCAGGCGTACGGCCACCCGCCGCAGCCCCCGAGTTCCACGCCGGCCCCTCCTGGTTACGGCACCCCGCCCGGTCCGGGGCCGTCGGCCTGAGCGTACGAACCCAGGCCGGACGAGGGGCTGCCGGGACGTTGGGCGCCGGCGCCCCAGTGGGTGCGGCCAAGGACCCGAAGCCCGAAGCACGAAGGACAGGACCCGCTCGGCAGTCGCACGCCGGGCCTATGGCGTTCCGGACGGTGTCTGCCGGACGCCCGAGGGAGTGGACACACATGGCGTGGAACGAATGGGAACAGCTCAAGGCGACTGCGGCCCAGGGCCACTCCTCACGGATGCAGCTCAAACAACTGCCGGTCGACCCGGGCGGTTCGGGCGGCTCGGGCGGCTCGGGCGGCCCGAACGGCGGTTGGGAGCCCGACCTGGCTTCTTCGCCGGCGGAGATGCAGACCGCGGCCAACGCCATCCACGACCGAATCGAGGGCACCCGCAAGGCCGGCCGCTGGGCGGATGACGACACGGACGACGCGGTCAAGGCGTTCGGCCCCAAGGACGGCGACGGATGGCTCACAGCCGCGGCGATCAAGAAGGCGCACAAGACCTGGGGTGACCAGGTCCAGAACCTGCTGACACAGCTCGCATCGGAACGCGCGGGGGTGTGCGGGACCAACAAGGTCCTCACGGGCACCGACGGAGAGACGGGTCTCAAGGTGCGTGCCTCATCGCCGCTCGACAACTGCTGAACGGATTGACGGGGTCATGGGCCCGGGCAGGGCCGTTCCGAGTCGGTGCTCAGCCGGCGCCGACGACGGGCCGTTTCGCCGCGTACATCGACATCAACGGGGAACCAGTGCCGACGTTTCACGAGATCATGACGACCGATCTCTCCACTCTGACGACAGCCGCCGAACGCTGGGACGGCATGGCGGGACAGTTCCACACGCAGGAGACTCGGTACAAGACCGATGTCCATGCCCTTCCCCAGACCCCTTCCTGGTCGGGCTTGGGCGCGAACGCGGCGAAGAATCGTTTCAACATCACGCTCGGCGAGTTGCAGAAGGCGCAGACCGAGGCCAAGGCGATCGCCTCACTGCTGCGAGACGCCCACACGCAGTTCGTCGACCTCCGGAGCAAGCTCAAGTCGGCTCGCGAGGACGCCGTCAAGGCCGGGATGAAGGTCTCGGACCAGGGCGTCGTCAGCCTCGACTACGAGAAGCTCAGTGAAGCCGAACGCACCGCCTACCACCATGATCCCGACTATCAGGAGAGCGTGCGCAAGAGCGTCGGCTCGTGGCAGGAACACATTGACCGGTGTGTGAAGAACGCGGGCGATGCCGACAAGGGTGTTGAGGTCGCTTTCAAGGCCGTGGTGATCGACTCGGACGTCACGGACGGCACCATCAACGGCTTCAACGGTGCCGCCAAGGGCGGGCCGCATGCGATCGAGAAGTACGAGGCCGAAGAGGCTCAGGACATCGCGATGCGTATCGACTCGAAGAAGGCGACCGCGCACGACTACCGGGAACTCCAGCGACTGTTCCGCGACAACTCGCACGACAAGGCCTTCAGCCAGACGTTGCTGGACGGGCTCGGCGCACGGGGCACGCTGAAGCTCTCCAACGAGCTCGAAGGCCTGGCGCACTACGACGACACGAAGCACGACGGCCGGTACCTCGATATCGAGAAGGGGCTCGCGACGACGCTGGCCACAGCGACGAGCGATCCGAAATCCTCCTTCTACAAGAGCTTCCGTGCGGACCTGGCGAAGGCGGGGACCGCGGAGTTCAAGATCGACGGACTCAACTCGACACCGGACGGGAAGATCCGCGGATACCAGAGCCTGGCGACCCTGATGGAACAGGGGCACGGGTATTCAGGTCGATTCCTCATGGACACCGCGGACGACATCCAGGCCGCGGAGCGGTCCTACGCCTCGAAGGGCAACCTCCAGCCCCTGTGGTCGTCCTTCGGGGACAAGGTGCGTGGAAACGACCGGAGTTGGTTCGCCGACGACCCGCTCGACGGCGTGCTCGGCATCATGTCGCACGATCCGGCGACCAGCACCGCGTATCTGGACCCGGCGCACAACAAGAATCTGGAGTACCTGCTCAACGGCCGCGACTGGGACAACGTCATCAAGAGCTACGCGACGTCGCCCGACGGGACCACGCTGGGTACACCGATCATGGGTGAGGACGGCGACGTCCGAAAGGGGTTTGCTGCCGCCCTGGAGGCCGCCACGACCGGGCAGGAGCCCGGAACGTACCATCCCGACGCCCATCACACCGTGCCTCAGGCCCGCATCCTGCAGCACACCATCGACACTCTGAACACCATGGACAAGGCGCAGGAACTGCCGAAGAATTTCGTGAAGCCGATGGCGCACATCATGACGTCGTACACGTCCGACACGCATGAGATCTTCGCGCAGTCGCAATCGCACTTCGACCGTGACAGTCCGGGGTCCGAATGGAGCGACAAGGACGGCGGACACATTGCCGTGGGTCGTGAGTACCTCACCAAGGTGATGCGGGGTATCGCCGACGATCCGGAGGCTTTCGGGCACCTTTACGGCGCCGAGCAGAAACATGCCCATGACGTCCTGGCGGCCATTCCTGAACATGCCGGGGACACGGCCGTGGGGAATCGAATAAGTGACTGCTCGCGCGCCATGGGGGCTTACGACGGGGTGCGGGCCGACATCATCTTCGATGAACGGTTCAACAAGACTCAGTGGGCTGCCGACTTCAACCATGGCATCGGTACGTCGCTGGGCACGGCTCTGATCTTCAAGCCGCTGGGGGACGACCTCAGCCCGGTCGGCGACCTTGCTTCGAAGGGCCTCGACGTCTGGGCGTACGACTCCAACAAGGAGCACGTCTCCGAGGCGAACCTCAAGGCGACCGAGGACAACGCGAAGACCTACGACGCAGGTCAGCATGACGTGAGCCATATGGTCAGGACGTGGGCGCAGAGTCGCGGCCACGGTATCGACAGTGACTACGCGGTCAAGTGGGTTCATACCGGTCAGCACGACTACGACTTCGGCCGTGACCGAGCGCTCGACGTGCTGCGAGCCGACCGATGAAGTCGCCTGCAGCGACCCCCGACAGGATGAGTATCGTGCGGAACAGTTCCAGGAACCGATGGAGTCGTGCGGGCTGGTATGCAGGAGCGGTGGTTCTTGCGCTCGGCATCGTGGTGGCGGTGTACGCGGGCCCCGGGGTCTACGGATCGTGGCGGGACGGCCGTTCGCTGGACCAGGCCTGTGACGGCACCTTGGCGCAGGGAGGACTCCAGGCCGCCCTGCATTCCTCGCACATGCGTGCCAGGCGCGACGACGATGGGCCGGACTACATAACGTCCTGCCTGGTCAACAGGCCGGACACGGGTGACCGGGGCGGGGCCCTGGAGGTGCGCTTGCGCTGGAGCAGCAGCGAGGTCCCTTCCGACGCCGAGGTGTGGTACGAGGGCAGTGACGACGACTTCAGGGGGCGGGCCGCACCTCTGGGCGGCGGCTGGCCGGGCATCGTCAGGAACGACGGCAACGCTCAGATCATCGTTGCGCTTGACTGCCAAAACCAGAAGAACAAGGCGCTCGTCGCGCAGGGAGACCTCGTCTCGCCGCCGCGCGACGGGGCAAAGGAAGGCCCCGTCGTCACCGGACTGGGCCGGGTGACCGCGGAGACCGCTCTGAAGGCGGCGGGGAAGTACGGGTGCAAGGCGAGTGCCGGCGGGACACTCGCGCATGTGACGGTCCCGTCCCGCGGCAGGACTGGTACGACCAAATCCGTGCAGCGGGCGGAAGGGTCCTGCTCCGCCGTGCGTGGACTCGCTCGGCAGGCGGCGGCGGCCGGGGTGCCGGACGTTATGGAGTATCCCGCGGATTCCCGTGCTCCGCAGGTCAATTGCTACTACCTCACGCCCGCCAAGAAGGCTGGCTACGGCCTGTACGCCTATTACGGCGCCATGGCCAAGGACTTCCAGGCGAGCTCCACTGACGGATCGAGTTCCACGGACAAGGGCGCCGTCCGGGCCACCGCCCGATGCCCCCAGTCCGCGGAGCCCGCCCGGTTCGTGCTGTACCGCCTCTACGACCGCGACACCGATACGTTCCCCGTCCGCAAGTACTCCGCCCACTTCGCCGAAACCGCGCTGAAAGCCTTCGCCGACCACGAGGCGAAGCAGCGCGGTTGCACCGACGTACGGATGGAGACAGGTTCAGGCGGTCGTTGACAAGAACCGGCACTGACGGGAACCCAAGTCCGCCCGACAGCACTCAGGACCGGACCCGGCCGGCTCGCGGCCGGCCGGGTTGTGAGCGGACTCCCCGTCGTGCCCCGACCGTGCGTTCAAGGCGGGCGACGGTCGTGCCGCGTCCGAAAGCGGAGGGCATCGGCGTGATCCCGCCCCCTCACCCGGGAGAGCGCACCTGATCGTCGCGGCCCCGGAAGGAACACCTGCTCACCAGGCATGACTGAGTACGGATACTCAGGGGCCCCGGTTGACGACACGAATGGAGCAACAGCCGGGGAACGCTACGGTACCCCTCGATCACGCACCGTCACCATGCGGACGTCCGCGGCCCGAGGCCGCAGGCGGCGTCCGCCATGGCGCACGACGAGAAACGGGAGGGGACCACGCATGGTGTGGCACGAGTGGGACCGGTTCAAGAGCGCCGCCGCGCAGCAGCACTCCGTACAGCACTCCGCACGGACGCAGCTGAACCGGCACCCGGTCGGGCCGGGCAGGCCCGGCGGTGGGACCTCCGGCGGCGGGACGGGTGCCGTCGGCCTTCGCATCAGTGAGGGGCCGTGGACGAGGGCGTCGGGCGTCGCCCGGGAACTGTGCACCTCCATGCACGGCGGCCTGACCGAACTCAAGGAGGCCGGCGCCGGCATGGCCGATGGCACCGACGGGGTCGCGTGCGCCGCCGCGCTGGGCGAGATCCTCAGCAGCTGGGAGTCACGGCTGACCGCCGTGCGCAACGAGTGCGAGCGCTTACGCGGCTCCCTGGCCAGGACCGGGAGGCACTTCGGCGAGATCGACCACGGGGTCGGAGCCCGCGTCGACCGCGTGCGCATCGGTGACCGCCACGCCTGGGCCGGGTGAGGCGGGTGCCCACCTGGCAGCAACTCCGGGACCTGAACCTGTCGAAGTACCGGGACGCCGCCGACGGCTGGGGCAAGGTCAGCCACCGCGCCGACGCCGCCCGCATCCGGGTCGACCACGAGATGACCATTCCCGTCCGGTCCACCCAGAGGGGCGACACGGCCACCAGGGCGGCCGGGGAGTTGGACCGGCTCAGTCGCAACTACCAGTACGTCCACGGCCAGTGCGGTCTGGTCCGTACGACGCTGGACGGGCTCGCCGCCGACCTGGAAGGCCCGTGCCGCAGGCTGCGGCAGGCCCTCGAAGACGCCGCAGCCCTGTCCTTCACTGTGAACGCGGACGGCTCGGTGACGTATCCGTCCGTCCCGGATGACGGCACACCCCGAGCGGCGGGCAAGGGGCCGCTCGCGCCCGGAGCGGGCGGAGGGACGGCGAACCCGGGAGCCCCCGCGCCCTTCCTGCCCGGCGCCGGCGAAGGCGGTGGCAACCCCAACAGGGCCAAGGCCGAGGACATCGCGGAACGCATTGCCCATGCCGTACGCGAAGCAGACGAAGTCGATGCGCGCTATGCGGCGATGCTGCGCAGGCTGAAGGCCCCGACGGGACTCGACGTCACCGACGACATGCTGGTGGACGCCGCCCGGGACATGAAAGCCGTCCGGAGGGGGACGGGAGAGCTCGTCGCCGGGAACGACATCCCGCGCGGCAAGTCGGCGGCCCGCAACAGGCAGTGGTGGGACGGCCTGAGCGATGAGCAGCGCGACGCATACGCGACGCTCCATCCGGCCGTGATCGGTGCACTCGACGGCCTCCCGTCCGACGTCCGCGACACCACCAACCGGATGGTCCTGGCGGAGACACACGCGCAGGTGCGGGACGCGTACCACCGGCTCGGGCCCGAGCCACCCCGGTACGTCGAGGCCGGTGACACCCGTTCGACGGTCCTCAACCCGGCCTGGCGGCAGTGGCGCGCCGCGGGCGGCGAACGGCTGCGGTCCCAGCTCGAGGGCATGGACGCGATCCAGGCCCGGATCGACGCGAGCGGCGTGCCCGGGAAGAACGGCAGGGCGCCCCTGCCGCCCGTGTACCTGCTGGGCCTCGACACCAGGGGCGACGGCCACGCGATCATCGCCAACGGCAACCCCGACACGGCGCACAACACGGCGGTGTACGTGCCGGGGACGGGGGCGAGACTGTCCGACGCCCGCAACGCCATCAACCGGATGACGGACACCTGGCGAGAGGCCCACGCCCAGGCCCCGGGACGGTCCCACTCGACCATCAGCTGGATCGGCTACGACGCCCCTCAGAACCTCCTGACCGACTCACCCCGGACGAGCTACGCCCACCGGGGTGCCCCCGCACTCAACGGCTTCCTCGACGGCCTGGCGACCGCCCAGGGCGGCGCAGGCTCCAGCCATACGACGGTCATCGCCCACAGCTACGGGACCACGGTGGTCGGTGTCGCCGCCCAGGAACACCGACTCGCCGCCGACGACCTGGTGGTCGCCGGAAGCCCCGGCATGCTGGTCGGCGACGCGAGCGAACTCGACGTGGGCAGGGACCACGTTTGGTCCGAAGCCGCCCGCTCCGACCCGGTGCCCTACATCGGCCGGGAATTCCTCGGCGGCCACAAAATCGGTGCGCAGACCTGGCACGGGATTCCCTACGGGGTCGGCGGCATCACGACGATCCCGTCCGACGAGGCTTTCGGGGCGCATCGGATGGACGTGGATACGCGGGGGCACAGCGGCTATTGGAACAAGGGCTCCCTCAGCCTCAGAAACCAGGCCTTCGTGATCAACGGTCAGTACGATCAAGTCAAGGAAGACCAGTGATCCGCCTCACATTCCGGCGGCGTGGATCGCTTCGCTCCTCGCTCGCCGCTTCCGCACTCGCTCTGTCCCTCCTCGCGACAGGATGCACCAGGACCGTGGACGCTCTCGGTTACGAGCCCACCACCCTTGCCGTCGACGACGCCAGGGCGAAGGCCAATCACGTCTCCAGCCAGATTTTCGACTTGATCGACATCAAGGAAGGGCAGGTGGCGGGAGGAGGCGCAGGTGTCTCCGTCTGTGAGGAGGACCCCGATCACCTCTACCGAATGCAGCATCCCTGGTCGATCTACAGCGTTCCGGAGGACACGCTGAAACGGGGCTTCCAGCGCCTCAGAGAAGGCCTTCCCCGGCATGGCTGGAAGATCGTCGAATATGGTCCCAACAACAGCAGGGCGAAGACCCTCGAACTCACAGCGGACTCGGAGACCGAGCAATTCTCGGCAAACATCGAGCTCATCGTGTCGACGCCGACCCACCCGAACGAGCCGGAGCCGAAGATTCTCGTCAATGTCGTCTCCGGCTGCTTCCGCGCTCCCAGAGGCACCGACCTGGACCGGGAGTACTGAGCCCGGTGCCGCTCCGAGGGGTCGGCCCGGGCTCGCCCGGGCGTCGGCGTGCCGTGGTCGGCGCCCCTGCAGGAGGGAGGACAACGTCGATGTCCGTGGAGCCGTCGCCGAAAGCACCGTCGGACCCGCAGCCGGACACGCCGCCGGATGCTCCCTCGCAGGATGCCGGACCGGTCGCCCAGCCGCCCCGTGCCTACGAGCCCGGGCCCAGTGCCGGGAAGCTGCTGTCGGTGCTCCTGCTGTTCGTGCTGGCCGCCGTGGTCGTGGTCCGGGGCGGCGTCTACTTCAGCTCAGGCGGATGACCGTGTGACGGGGCCGGACCGGACCACGCGTCCGATGCCGGCGGGCGGCGGGCGCTCGGCCGGATTGTCAGTGGTGCCTCCTAGAGTTCTTGAGTAGTGGAGCTCGGCCTCGGGGTGGCCGGGACTTCGGGTGCCGGGGTAACGGCCGGCGCGGGGCGATGGGGGCGCACGATGGGCACGACCGGGACGATCGTCTTGGACGAGGGCGCGCTGCGTCCTTGCATCACGCACGAGAGCACGTTGCGGTGGCTGACGGGACCCGGGCTCCCGGCGGGGAGTTCGCTGTTCGGGTTCGAGGCGCTGCGGAAGGCGGGGCGGCCGGACCGGCTCGCGGATGCGGTCGGTGTACCGGAGCTGCTTCCTGGCGGGCTGGGGGATCTCCTGGTTGTGGGCGACCTTCTCTCCGCCGCCGGGGAGACCGCGCAGACCGTGCTGCTCGACGGGGCCTCGGGCGAGGTCTTCACGACTTTCGTGCTGCACGACCGCCCGGACATGACGGAGCTGACACCCCTCGCGCCGTCGGTGGGAAGTCTCGTGCGGTTCATGACGCTCGTGGAGGAACTGCGGGACACCCGGGGACAGTTCGCCTCGCTTGCGGGGCGGTTCGGCACGAAGGCCGTCGCCGAGGCACAGGAGCAGCTGCTGGCCGTCTTCGAGGAAGGGACCGGCGGCGCCGTTCCCGCCTACTGGCGCATCGCCGCGGTCGTCCACCCGCTGGCCCGGATCGCCGGGCCCGGCTCCGGGCTGCGGCTGGAGATACCCGAGCGGCTGCTCGACCGGGAGTTCGGGGACGGCGAGATCGTCCGCTTCGAGGACGTCGACCTGCCGGGCGTCCTCACGCACGAGCCGAGCCGCCGCTTCCTGACCCGGACCGGTCTGCCGGAGGACGGCGTCCCCATGTTCCAGCTGGACACGGACGTGCCGCTGCCGACGCTCGTCGCGTACCACGAGGAGGACGGTGACGACGGCGAGGACGTCGACTGCCTCCCGGACGGCGCCGATCGCCTCATACGTCTCGGTCATCTCGCCGAGGACACCGATCTCGTCGTCGACGGTGCCACCGGTGCGGTCTTCGCCTGGGTCCTGCCGGAGGCCTCGCTCCTCCCGCTCAACGCCGACCTGTCGACCCTCGCCTTCACCCTGTGGCTCGTGCACCGGGAGAGAGCCGTCGGCAAGCCGTACGAGGTGACGGCCCAGGTGTACGAGCAGTTGGCGGCGACCATGACGAACGTCCTCGACGCGGTCGACCCGGTGGCCTGCCGTGTCACGGCCGCGCCCGACGATCACTGGAGGTACTGGCCGGAGGTCTTCAAGGACCAGGCCGGCCCGGTCTTGTGACACCGGCGGTCTGTGGTCACAACGTCGGGACGCGCGAGGTCCGCCACGTCGTCTGCCACGCGGGCGGGTTCAGCGGCCCGTCCACGCGGGGGGTTCAGTAACGCTCGGCCTTGGCGAGCTTCGGGGAGGTGTCCGTGTGGTGGCTGAAGGCAAGGACCACGGTCGGCTTGCCGGGGGCCACATCGGTGGCGGTGACGAAGGCGGTGTCGACCGTCTTCCCGGACTTGTCGGTGAAGTCGACCTGTACCGCGTAGGAGGCCGGGCCCTGGGTCCTGTTGGTGATGGTGACCAGTGCCGCGCGGGTGCTGGGCGGAGTGGCGTTGGGCAGGCCTCTGACCGAGACGTCCCCGGCGGCGTTGCCGGTACCGGAGACGGACTTCAGCCGGTTCTCCGCCGACGCCCGGGACCTTTCCAGCTGTGCCGAGACCGAGGCCTCGAACTCCGATGCGCGTGCCTGTAGGGAGGAGGCGATGGCTACCGAGGAAGGGTGTGAGGTGGCGAGCGATGCCGCGGCGGACTGGAGTTCCGATGCGTCGGCAAAGACCCTGGTCTCGCCCGGGCTCGGCATTCCGGAGGCCTGGGCTGCGACGGAGGCTGCCACCCGGGAGGCGTAGGCGGCCGCCGAGGACGCGGCGGACTGGGCCGAGCCGGTGTTCGATGTGCTGGTGCATGCCACGGCGCCTGCCGCGATCCCGCCGGCGATGAGGGTCACCGCGACGGGGGCCGACACGGCCGCAGGGAGAACGGTCCTGCGTGTGCGCCCGGTGCTGCGGGGTGCGGAGCGGTCGTCGCTGGTGGCCACAGTGTCTCCGTGAAGGTCGGTGGACGGGGCAGAGGCTTCATTCAGCCTGTGCCGTGCCGACCGAAGGTGCGACCAGTGGGGCTCTGACCGGGGGAACGGACCGGTGTACCTGCCTTCTGCCGGCGGATGGCGGCCGGCGTCGCGCCCGAACGTGTGAGCGATGACCTTGATGGGGGCGTGGTCCTGCCCTGCCGGGGTGCTCACGTCCGAGCCTGGAAGCCGGCCCGGGGGAGGCCCGGCAGGGAAACCCGCTGCCGACCGAACACGCGACCGGGCAGCGACGAGGGCGTCGACCGAGACGGAGACGAGACGGACCGAGAACCGGGCGGCACCCTTGGCAGGGGAGGCCGCGGTGCAACTGGGACGAGAACTGAGACGGACGAGCGAAAGGGCGGCATCCCCTCTGGGGCGCCGCCCTTTCGTTCTGCCTGCTCAAGGCGCAGGAGGCCGTGGCGGGATTCGAACCCGCGTAACCCGCTTTGCAGGCGAGCCCCTCAACCACTCGGGCACACGGCCGAATCGGACGTCCGGAGCGTCGGGGTTCCGGGGATCCGGAGGCCCGACGCTGCGGGGTTTCCGAAGCGATGCCTCGACCGTAGACGCGGGCCGAGAGGTGACTCAAGCGGCCGGCGCGGGCTGCAACGGGACTGCCATGTTGCGTTCACGAGCGGGCTCGCGGGTGCCCTGCGCGTGGAGCACCGTGCGGACTGTCGGGCGGGCCCGGTCTCCCCCGGACGCTCCGCGACGGCCGCGGGCCAGGCGCCCGGGGAGCAGGGACAGGGCGGATCGACCTCCATGCCGAGCTCGGCGAGCGCCAGGGCGCTGCCCAGGCCGCCTCCGTCCGACGCAGTCAGGCCATTGTTGTCACTTTGACAACACCGTTGTGGGGGCCTGCAGTTGCGTGGTGGAGGCGTGATGCAGGTGATGCGCCCGCTCCGGTCGGCCGGTTGGCCGGCCGACCGGAGCCGCTGCCGCGCAGCACACTCGTCCGCGGCCCCGGCAGGCGCATCCCGGCCCCTGGCAGGCGCATCCGGGCCACCGGGACCTACGACCAAGGGACCAGGGATCACCGCCTTCCGGCAGGGGGTGAAGGGGGCTTCTGCCTCTTACCCTGACCTCCATGAGCGCCTTGGAACACCGCGACGCCGGGGTCGGCGACCCCGACAGAAGCGCAGCCCCCTCCGGCTCCGGGATCCTGGGACGCCCGTACCGCGCCCTGAGCGCCGGGATCGTCTCCGTCGTCCTGCTGATCGCCTTCGAGGCCACCGCGGTCGGGACCGCCATGCCGGTCGCTGCACGGGAGCTGGACGGTCTGCCGCTGTACGCGTTCGCGTTCTCCGGGTACTTCACGACGAGCCTGTTCGGGATGGTGTTCGCCGGACAGTGGGCCGACCGGCGCGGACCGCTCGCGCCGCTCACCGCCGGCATCGCCGGGTTCGCCGCGGGGCTGCTGCTCTCCGGCACGGCCGGGGCGATGTGGCCGTTCATCCTGGGGCGGGCCGTCCAGGGGCTGGGCGGCGGGCTGGTCATCGTCGCGCTGTACGTGGTGATGGGCCGCGCCTACCCGGAACGGCTGCGGCCGGCGATCATGGCGGCGGTCGCGGCGAGTTGGGTCGTCCCGTCCGTGGTGGGGCCCCTCGCATCGGGCGCGGCGACCGAACACCTCGGCTGGCGCTGGGTGTTCCTCGGCATACCGGCGCTGGTGGTGTTCCCGCTGGCGCTCGCGCTGCCCGCGATACGGCGGACGGCGGGAGGCCCGGCCGCGGCCGGCGGCGCGCCCTGGGACCCGCGGCGCATCCGGCTCGCGCTCGGCATCTCGCTGGGCGCCGGACTCCTCCAGTACGCCGGTCAGGACCTCCGTCCGCTCTCGGCGGTGCCCGCCGCGCTGGGCACCGTGCTGCTCGTGCCGGCGGCACTGGGGCTGCTGCCGCGCGGCACGTTCCGGGCCGCCCGCGGGCTGCCGTCGGTGGTGCTGCTGCGCGGGGTCGCCGCGGGGGCGTTCATCACGGCGGAGTCGTTCGTGCCGCTGATGCTGGTGACCCGTCGGGGGCTGTCGCCGACGATGGCGGGGCTGTCGCTGGCGGTCGGCGGCGCGACCTGGGCGCTCGGCTCCTACGTCCAGTCGCGGCCGCGTATGGAACGCCACCGCGACCGGCTCGTACGCAGCGGGATGTTGCTGGTGGTCGCCGCCGTCGTGGCCGCCGCCACGGTGCTGGGCGAGGCGGTCCCGGTGTGGGTCGTCGGCGTCGCCTGGGCCTTCGGCTGTTTCGGCATGGGCATCACGATCGCCTCGACGAGCGTGCTCCTGCTGGGACTCTCCGCCCCCGAGGAGGCCGGAGCCAACTCGGCGGCGCTCCAGATCTCCGACGCCCTCTCCAACATCGTGCTGCTCGCCACGGGCGGCGCCGCCTTCGCGGCCCTCGGCGGCGGCTCGGCCGCTGCGCCCGGCACGGCCGCCGGGCCGCACGGGGCCCACCCGGTGGCCTTCGCCGCGGTGTTCGCCCTGTCGGCGGCGGTGGCACTGGCGGGGGTGTGGGTGGCGGCGCGACTGAGGGCTCCGGGCGACGCCGTGTGAGGCATCTCGCAGAGAGGGCGGAGCCGGTGGCGTACGGGCCGGGCGGCGGCGGTCACACCGGTAGGGTGGCCCGGTTGTCATACGTAGCCGAAAGCATCAACCCCCCGAACCGGAGACCGTGACTACCACCGCCGCCACCTCCTCCCACCACCTTTCCCCCGCCTTTCCCGGGCGGGCCCCCTGGGGTACCGCGAACAAGCTGCGTGCCTGGCAGCAGGGGGCGATGGAGAAGTACCTCCAGGAGCAGCCGCGCGACTTCCTCGCCGTCGCCACCCCGGGCGCCGGCAAGACGACCTTCGCGCTGACCCTCGCGTCGTGGCTGCTGCACCACCACGTCGTGCAGCAGGTGACGGTGGTCGCGCCGACCGAGCATCTGAAGAAGCAGTGGGCCGAGGCGGCGGCCCGGATCGGGATCAAGCTGGACCCGGAGTACAGCGCGGGGCCGTTGAGTCGGGAGTACCACGGCGTCGCCGTGACGTACGCGGGCGTCGGGGTGCGGCCGATGCTGCACCGCAACCGTGTCGAGCAGCGCAAGACCCTGGTGATCCTCGACGAGATCCATCACGCCGGTGACTCGAAGTCCTGGGGCGAGGCCTGTCTGGAGGCGTTCGAGCCGGCGACCCGGCGGCTCGCGCTCACCGGTACGCCCTTCCGGTCCGACACCAACCCGATCCCCTTCGTCCTGTACGAGGAGGGCAACGACGGGATCCGGCGCTCGGCCGCCGACTACACGTACGGATACGGGAGCGCGCTCGGCGACGGCGTGGTCCGGCCGGTGATCTTCCTCAGCTACAGCGGCAACATGCGGTGGCGTACGAAGGCCGGCGACGAGATCGCGGCGCGGCTCGGCGAGCCGATGACCAAGGACGCGGTCTCGCAGGCGTGGCGCACCGCGCTCGACCCGCGCGGCGACTGGATGCCGAACGTGCTGCGGGCGGCCGACAAGCGGCTGACCGAGGTGCGCAAGGCCATCCCCGACGCGGGAGGACTGGTGATCGCTTCGGACCAGGACTCGGCGCGCGCCTACGCCAAGCTGATCCGCGAGATCACCGGCGACGGGGCGACCCTCGTGCTGTCGGACGACACCGGGGCGTCGAAGAGGATCGACGAGTTCAGCAGCAACGACGACCGCTGGATGGTCGCCGTCCGCATGGTGTCCGAGGGTGTCGACGTGCCGCGGCTCGCGGTCGGTGTGTACGCCACGACGATCTCGACGCCGCTGTTCTTCGCCCAGGCCGTGGGGCGCTTCGTGCGCTCGCGGCGACGCGGTGAGACCGCTTCCGTCTTCCTGCCGACCATTCCCGACCTCCTCGGCTTCGCCAACGAGATGGAGGTCGAGCGGGACCACGTCCTCGACAAGCCGAAGAAGGACGGCGAGGAGGACCCGTACGCCGAGTCCGAGAAGGAGATGGACGAGGCGAACAAGGAGCAGGACGAGGACACGGGGGAGCAGGACATGCTCCCCTTCGAGGCGCTCGAGTCCGACGCCGTGTTCGACCGTGTGCTCTACGACGGCGCCGAGTTCGGGATGCAGGCGCATCCGGGGAGCGACGAGGAGCAGGACTACCTCGGCATTCCCGGGCTGCTCGAACCCGACCAGGTGCAGCTGCTGCTGCAGAAGCGGCAGGCGCGGCAGATCGCGCACAGCCGCAAGAAGCCCGACGACGAGGCCGACCTGCTGGAGCTGCCCGCGGAGCGGCGGCCCGTGGTCTCGCACAAGGAACTGCTCGAACTCCGCAAGCAGCTGAACACGATGGTGGGCGCGTACGTCCATCAGAGCGGCAAGCCGCACGGCGTGATCCACACGGAGCTGCGGCGCGTGTGCGGGGGCCCGCCGAGCGCGGAGGCCACAGCGGGTCAGATCCGGCAGCGGATCGCCAAGGTCCAGGAATGGGCCACGCGGATGCGCTGACCGATGTCATCCCCGGGGGGCAAATGAGGGTGAATCGGGCGTTATTCATGAGTCGGTGACCGGATTCTGGACGAAGTCTTCCGGTGGGCGGACGGGGTCGCTACATTCCCGCTACGTACACGCCCCGTGGCAGCGCCGCCGCGGAGCGCAGCCGGTGCCAAGTGCCTCCGACCCGGGAGCCCAAGCCCCCGGGGCGCTTACCCGCCGGCGGCCTCTGACGCGCGTTGCCGACGGGATCCGGTGACGCATGTGCCGCGGAGGAGGCCGTCGACCCTCACCACGAAGGAGTGGGCGTCGTGACCGCGGAGACTTCCCAGACGCTCGACCGAGGACTGCGTGTCCTCAAACTGCTCGCCGACACCGACCACGGGCTGACCGTCACCGAGCTGTCCGCCAGGCTCGGCGTGAACCGCACCGTCGTGTACCGACTGCTCGCCACGCTGGAGCAGCACGCCCTCGTCCGCCGGGACCTCGGCGGGCGGGCCAGGGTCGGGCTGGGCGTGCTGCGCCTCGGACGGCAGGTGCATCCGCTGGTACGGGAGGCCGCGCTGCCGGCCCTGCGGTCACTGGCCGAGGACATAGGGGCAACGGCCCATCTGACGCTGGTCGACGGGAGCGAGGCGCTGGCCGTCGCGGTGGTCGAGCCGACCTGGACCGACTACCACGTGGCCTACCGGGCCGGGTTCCGGCATCCGCTCGACCGGGGCGCCGCGGGCAAGGCGATCCTCGCGGCGCGGCAGGGCGGGTTGGACGAGCCCGGGTACACCCTGACGCACGGGGAGCTGGAGGCGGGGGCGAGCGGAGCCGCGGCGCCGCTGGTGGGGGTGACCGGGATCGAGGGCAGCGTGGGCGTGGTGATGCTCTCCGACTCCGTACCGGAACGGGTGGGGCCGCGGGTGATGGACGCGGCACGCGAGGTCGCGGACGCGCTGCGCTGAGCCGGCGGGTCCGGTCGCGCGCTTCCCGGGCCGGAACCGTGGTGGTCACGGGGGTAACGGCAGGTAGCTCCCCGACCGTTAGATTGGACTCGTGCTCTCTCGCCTCACGCGCCCCCAAGCCCTCGCCGTCTGTGCGGCACCCGTCGTCGCGCTGCTCGCCGTGGTGGCGCTGTCGCCGCTGCCGTTCTCCGTGGCGCAGCCGGGTAGCACGGCGAACGTGCTGGGAGACAACAAGGGCGAACCGGTGATCACCGTCAGCGGTGCGCCGGTGCGGCCGACCCGCGGGCAGCTGCGGATGACGACCATCGTGGCGACGGGGCCCGAAGCCGATGTCCGGCTGGGCGACGTCGTCGACGGCTGGTTCCGCACGGACCGTGCCGTGATGCCGCGGGACGCCGTGTATCCGCAGGGCAACAGCACCAAGCAGATCGAGGCGCACAACCTCGACGAGATGAAGAAGTCGCAGGACGCCGCGGCGCAGGCGGCCCTCGCGTATCTGGGCAAGGACCCCTCCAAGGTGAAGGTCACGCTGAAGCTCGCCGATGTCGGCGGCCCGAGCGCCGGGCTGCTGTTCTCGCTCGGGGTCGTCGACAAGCTGGACGGTGACGGGAGCGGCGGCGACCTCACGGGCGGCCGCGTCATCGCCGGGACCGGGACCATCGACCCGAAGGGGAAGGTCGGCGCCGTGGGAGGCGTCGCGCTGAAGACCCAGGCGGCCCGGCGCGACGGCGCCACGGTCTTCCTCGTGCCCCGGGCGGAGTGCTCCGACGCCAAGGCCCAGCTGCCCAAGGGGCTCCGGCTGATCCCGGTCACGGAGCTGAAGGGCGCCGTCGACTCCCTGCACGCGCTGGAGAAGGGCGAAAAGGTCCCCAGCTGCTGACAGGGCCTTTCCGCGGCCGGACCTTTCCGCGGCCGGACCTTTCCGCGGCCGGACCTTTCCCCGGCCGGACCTTTCCCCGGCGTCAGCTCCCCGTGTCCCCCGAAGCCTGCTCGACCAGCGGGATGACCCGCAGGGGCACGGGGTTCTCCATGACGATCGCCGTGGAGGCCCGCACGATGCCGTCGAAGCCCACGACCCGGTCGATCACCCGCTGGAGATCCGCGTTGGACCGCGCCACCAGACGGCACAGCATGTCGCCCGTGCCGGTCGTGGTGTGCAGTTCGAGCACCTCGGGGACCGTCGCCAGGTGTTCCCGTACGTCGGCGCCCTGGCCCTGCCGGATCTGGAGCGTCGCGAACGCCGTGACCGGATAGCCCAGGGCCGCCGGGTCCACCTGCGGTCCGAAGCCGCGGATCACCCCGTTCGACTGCAGCCGGTCGAGCCGTGCCTGGACCGTGCCGCGGGCCACGCCGAGCCGCCGGGAGGCCTCCAGGACCCCGATCCGGGGCTCCTGTGCGAGCAGCACGATCAGCCTGCCGTCCAAATGATCGATCGCCATGGGGGCCTCCCGGGTGGTCATCCTGTACAGACCGCACCCTCATCCTCGCGCTCTACTGGGCAGATTGCCCAGTCAAAAGACAAACTATTGCGCACCTTGTGGATCGGCGGGAGCCTCCTGCCATGGCAGCTACCTCTGCGAACATCCACCCCACCCCCACCACCGCGCGCGAGGCCGATCCCTTCCCGGTGAAGGGAATGGACGCGGTCGTCTTCGCCGTGGGCAACGCCAAGCAGGCGGCCCACTACTACTCGACGGCCTTCGGCATGAAGCTCGTGGCGTACGCGGGCCCCGAGAACGGCAGCCGCGAGACGGCCTCCTACGTGCTCACGAACGGCTCGGCGCGGTTCGTGTTCACCTCCGTCGTCAAGGCCTCGACCGACTGGGGCCGCTTCATCGAGCGCCATGTCGCCGAGCACGGCGACGGCGTGATCGACCTCGCCATCGAGGTTCCGGACGTGCGGACCGCGTACGCCTACGCCATCGAGCACGGCGCCCGCGGCATCACCGAGCCGTACGAGGTCAAGGACGAGCACGGCACCGTCGTCCTCGCCGCGATCGCCACCTACGGCGAGACCCGGCACACCCTCGTGGAGCGGTCCGGCTACGACGGCCCCTACCTGCCGGGCTTCGCCCCCGCCGAGCCGATGGTCGCGCCGCCCGCCAAGCGCACCTTCCAGGCCGTCGACCACTGCGTGGGCAATGTCGAGCTGGGCCGGATGAACGAGTGGGTCGGGTTCTACAACAAGGTCATGGGCTTCACGAACATGAAGGAGTTCGTGGGCGACGACATCGCGACCGAGTACAGCGCGCTGATGTCGAAGGTCGTCGCGGACGGCACCCTCAAGGTGAAGTTCCCGATCAACGAGCCCGCCATCGCCAAGAAGAAGTCCCAGATCGACGAGTACCTGGAGTTCTACGGCGGCCCGGGCGTCCAGCACATCGCGCTCGCCACGAACGACATCGTCGAGACGGTGCGCACCATGCGCGCCGGCGGCGTGCAGTTCCTGGACACGCCGGACTCGTACTACGACACCCTCGGCGAGTGGGTCGGCGACACCCGTGTCCCGGTCGAGACGCTGCGCGAGCTGAAGATCCTCGCCGACCGTGACGAGGACGGCTATCTCCTGCAGATCTTCACCAAGCCGGTCCAGGACCGCCCGACGGTCTTCTTCGAGATCATCGAGCGGCATGGTTCCATGGGCTTCGGCAAGGGCAACTTCAAAGCCCTCTTCGAGGCGATCGAGCGGGAGCAGGCCAAGCGCGGCAACCTCTGAGCCGACCGCACGCCCTTCGCGGCCCCACGGACCCTGACCCGTGGGGCCGCGAGCCGTTCCAGGCCAGCCGCTCACGGCCGGGACCGGGGACGCGGCGCGGCCCGAGCGGGCCCGGCCGTCGCCCTCGCGGGGTGTGGTCAGCCGCTCGCCGCCGAGGCGCTGGGCGTCGGGCTGGGCGAGGTCATCGGCTGCGCCGGGCCGTCCATGTCCGTGGGACCGCCCGGCGGAGGGTCGCCGAGTGCGGCCAGTCCCTGCTTGGCCCGGGGGACCAGGAGTGGCGAGAAGGCCGGGTTCACGCGCAGGGCGTCGGTCAGATGCCGGCGCGCCGGGCCGTCGTCGTCCAGTGCGCGTTCGATCTCGCCCAGGTGGAAGGTGAAGAGGGCGCTGCGCACGGTCCCCTTCGCGGTCGCGAGCTGCGCGTACGTCAGGGCCCCGTCGTCGTCCCCGGCCTGGTGCAGCGCCCAGCCCAGCGCGTCGTTCGCCTCGGTGCTCCCCGCCTGTTCGACCTCGGCCCGCAGGATGCTCACCGCCTCCCGGGGATCGCCGTGGTCGGCCTCCAGACGCCCGAGCACCAGCTGGTCGTCGACGCCGTACGCCGCGTCCTCCTTCACCCGCGCACGCACCGCGTCGTACTGCCCCTGGGCCGCCTCGCTCATGCCCTGGGCCTCGAACAGCTCGCCGAGTTCCAGGGCGTACTCGGGCCGCGGCTGCTTCGCCAGGGCGCCCTGGTAGGCGCGTACGGCCTCCGCGGTGCGGCCGAGACCCGCCAGCGCCCGTGCCTTCCCGGCGAGCGCGGACTGCCGGTCGGGATCGGCGGCCAGCGCCGCGTCGTACCACCCCAGTGCCTCGCCGGGCTCGCCCCGCTCCCACGCCAGGTCCCCGGCCTGCTGGAGCGCCGCGGCCCGCTCGGTGGGACTGCCGGCGCGCGCCGCCGCGTCGCCGAGCAGCGCCGCCGCGTCCTCGCGCCAGGCCCGGTCCCGGTACACCCGTGCCGCCGTCGTCAGGGCGGAAGTGCCGGTGTTGAGCTTCATCAGCTTGTCGAGGGCGTCCTGTGCCGCCTTGTAGTCCCCGAGACGGCTGTACGCGTCGATAAGCACCGGATACGTCTGCCAGCGCTTCGGTTCCACCTTCAGCGTCTGCTCGCCGAAGGCCCGCGCGGAGGAGAAGTCTCCCCGGGCGTCCGCGAGCGAGGCCAGGCCGAGCAGCGCGTCGGGGTTGCGGCCCGGCAGTGCGTCCAGCGAGGCGCGCAGCGCCCGCTCGGCCCTCGGGTAGAAGGCCGGGTCGGCGGTGCGCACCCCCTGCTGGAGGTAGGCGGACCCGAGCACCGCCCAGGACTTCACGTCGCCAGGGTGCTTGCGCAGATACGCCTCGTGGTCGCCGATCAGCGCCGTCAGATCGGACAGTGTGGCGGGCAGCCCGGCAGCGACGGCCGTCTCGGCCCGTACGACCGCGCCGCGCACACCCGGCCCGGGCGCAGGTCGCACCACGGCGTTCCGCAGACCCGGCAGCAGCCACCAGGCGCCCCCCAGCACCACGCTCCCGGCGACCAGGGCGCCGAGCAGGCGCCGGCCGCGGCGGGAGCGACCCCCGTGCCGCGGCGGCGGGGCCGGGGGCGGCCATGCCTCGGGCGGAACGGGCTGTTCCTGTTCGCTCCTCATGGTGCCCACTGTGCGGCAATATGACGATCACATCGTGCTGTGCGATCGGCGTCGCGAATGGGTTCACACCGATGGCCCCGAGTGCGACGCTGTGATCATGAGCCGCACACTCATCGAAAGTCTTCTCGAAGGCCTGCCGAAGGACGCGGTCCTCACCGACCCGGACGTCACCGCGTCCTACGCCCACGACATGGCCAGCTTCTGCGAGGCCGGCACCCCCGCGGTCGTCGTCCTGCCGCGCACCGTCGAAGAGGTCCAGCACGTGATGCGCACCGCGACCGCGCTGCGCGTCCCGGTCGTCCCGCAGGGCGCCCGCAGCGGCCTGTCCGGCGCCGCCAACGCCTCCGACGACTGCATCGTGCTGTCCCTGACCAAGATGGACCGCATCCTGGAGATCAGCCCCGTCGACCGGATCGCCGTCGTCGAACCCGGCGTCATCAACGCGGCCCTGTCCCGTGCCGTCGACGCCCACGGCCTGTACTACCCGCCGGACCCCTCCAGTTGGGAGATGTGCACCATCGGCGGCAACATCGGCACCGGATCGGGCGGCCTGTGCTGCGTGAAGTACGGGGTCACCGCCGAGTACGTCCTCGGCCTCGACGTCGTCCTCGCCGACGGCCGCCTCATGCACACCGGCCGCCGCACGGCCAAGGGCGTCGCCGGATACGACCTCACGCGCCTGTTCGTCGGCTCCGAGGGCAGCCTGGGCATCGTCGTCCGCGCGGTCCTCGCCCTGAGACCCAAACCGCCCGCCCAGCTCGCCCTCGCCGCGGAGTTCGGCTCGGCGCGCGCCGCCTGCGACGCCGTCTGCCGGATCATGGAGGGCGGTCATGTCCCGTCGCTGCTGGAGCTGATGGACCGTACGACCGTCCGTGCCGTCAACGCCATGGCGGGCATGGGGCTGCCCGAGACCACCGAGGCGCTGCTCCTCGCCGCCTTCGACACCCCCGACCCGTCCGCCGACCTCGCGGCGGTCGGCGCGCTCTGCGAGGCCGCGGGCGCCACCGAGGTCGTACCGGCCGAGGACCACGCCGAGTCGGAGATGCTGCTCCAGGCGAGGCGCCTGTCGCTCACCGCACTGGAGACGGTCAAGGGCACCACGATGATCGACGACGTGTGCGTGCCGCGCTCCCGCCTCGGCGACCTGCTCGACGGTGTCGAGCGCATCTCGGAGAAGTACGACCTCACCATCGGGGTCTGCGCGCACGCCGGCGACGGCAACACCCACCCCACGGTCTGCTTCGACGCCGCGGACCCCGACGAGGGCCGGCGCGCCCGTGAGTCCTTCGACGAGATCATGGCGCTCGGCCTGGAACTCGGCGGCACCATCACCGGCGAGCACGGCGTCGGGGTGCTCAAGAAGGAGTGGCTGGCACGCGAGATCGGCCCGGTCGGGCTGGAGATGCAGCGCGCGGTCAAGCAGACGTTCGATCCGCTGGGCATCCTCAACCCGGGCAAGCTGTTCTGACCCGCCCGGGGACGACACCCTCCGGGCTCACCCGCCGTTCTCCGGCTCCTCCGACGGCCACGCACCGCGCGGCCACGGGCCGTCGGCCGGAGGGACACCGCCCTGCTCCTCCCGCCGCTCGCGCGACGCCGAAAGCGGGGGAGGGGCCGAGGACTTCGGGGGGCAGGCGGAGAACCTGGAGGACGGCGCGAGCAGGGCGGACAGACCGTCGTCCAGGCCGAGCCGCTCGGACTCGGTGCCCGGCGGGACCACCCGCAGGGTGCGCTCCAGCCAGGCGCACACCCCGGGGGAGGGCGCCTCCAGCAGCGCGTCGCCGTCCGGGGAGCTCAGCGCCAGCAGGACGACGCTCCGCCCGTCGGACTTCGCGGGCCACACGCGCACGTCGCCCTCCCCGCACGCGCGGAAGACGCCGTCCACGAGGAGATCCCGCGCGAACGTCCAGTGGACGGGGCGCGCCGAGCCGACGTGAAAGGCGATGTGGACGGCGTACGGGTCGTCGGTGCGGTAGCTCAGCAGGGCCGGGACCGGGACGCTGCGCTCCGGCGACAGTACGAGCCTCAGCTCCAGTTCGCGTTCCACCACGGTGTGCATCCTGTGCGTTCCTTTCCTCGATCGCCGGCCCGGGTGCGGGCCCGCAGGAGGAGAGAGCGGCGGGTGGCGCGGGCATTACGCGGGTTGCGCGGACTTTTTCCGAGGCGCACCGCCGTCCGTGCGGGCGTCTCGCCGGCCGCCACGCGGCGTCTCGACGGGCTGTGGTGGCAGCGTCTCGCACAAGGCCCTGCGGACGTTGACATTCCGGGGAGGGATGCCCGGATCGTGGGCCGTGCCGCCGGAGGGGCCCGGTCCCCGGCGCCGGTCTGATAGATGTGGACCCTCAACAGACCCCCGAGCAGATACGGGACGACGGACATGAGCGCCCCAACCCCCGGCCCCGGTGACGACAGGCCGCGCGAAGGGTATTACCCGGACCCGTCCATTCCTGGATATGTCCGCTACTGGAACGGTGCGGCGTGGGTGCCCGGTACGAGTCGTCCGGCGCCGACGGACGGCGAGCCGCTGCCGCCCCCGCCGGGGGTGACCCCCGCGTCGCTCGTGGAGGAGACGGGCCCGGTCTTCTTCGACGAGGAACCGCTGTCCGCGCAGTCCCAGGCCGCCGGACCGGAGACGACCGGGATCGACGGCGCGGCGGCCGATGCCGCGCTGCACGGCACCCGGCCGGAGCCGGCGACCGCGTGGGGCGCCGACCGCGCCCAGCAGTCCGGCTTCGGCGGGGACCAGGACCGCAGGATCTCCTGGGGCGCGGCACAGGGCGGCGATCCGCGGGCGGCGCTCCCGGACGGCGCCCCGGCCGCGGCCGGGGGCGCCCCGGGCACCGGAGCGGACGCGGAGTCCGGACGTGCGGGCGGCGCCTTCCCCGGCCCCGCGGGCAGGACGCCGGGCACCGACGGCACGATGACCATCCGTGCGGTGTCGCCGCGGACGGACGGGCCGAAGCAGGGGCCGCAGAGCTCGGCGCAGGCGGGCCCCGCGCCCTCGGGACCGCAGCAGATCGGTGCGGCATCCGGCGCCCCGTCCGCCCCCGCGAACCCGCAGCGGCCGGCCGCGCCGGGGATCGGCTCCGGGTCGGCCGCCGGTGCGCCGCAGCCCGGTGCCCGGCAGGCGCCGGCGCAGGGTCCGCCGCAGGCTGCTCCCGTCGCGCCGCAGGCCGCCACCGGCGGACCCCGGCATACCGCCGCACCGCAGGCAGCCGTGTCCGCCCCCGCCCAGCAGGGAACACCGGTGCCGCAGCAGGGCGGTTCGGGGTCCCCGCTCACCTCGGGACCCGGCGGCGGTCAGCCCTCGTGGGCGCAGCAGGTGCACCGGCTGGCACAGACCGCGGACGACTCGGAGAGCGTGGCGCCCTGGAAACCGCCCGTCGACGATCCGTTCCTCGCGGCGGTCCGGGCCCAGGCCGCCGCCCGCCCCGCGGCGCTCGGGAAGCGGTTCGTGGCGCGGCTGCTCGACACCCTCGTTCTCGGCGCGGTCACCGCGGCCGCCGCCGTGCCGCTCACCGTGCGGGCCGTCGACCACATCAACGGCAAGATCGACGAGGCGAAGCTGTCCGGCCGCACCGTCACGGTGTGGCTGATCGACGGCACGACCGCGGGATACCTCGGGGTCGTCCTCGCCGTGCTGCTCCTGTTCGGCGTCGTCTACGAGGCGCTGCCGACCGCCAGATGGGGCCGCACCCTCGGCAAGAAGCTGTGCGGACTCCAGGTGCGCGACATCGAGGGGCACGAGCCGCCGCCCTTCGGCGCGGCCCTGCGCCGGTGGCTCGTCTACAGCATCCCCGGAGTCCTGGTGATCGGTGTCGTGGGTGTGCTGTGGTGCCTGTTCGACCGTCCGTGGCGGCAGTGCTGGCACGACAAGGCAGCGGGTACGTTCGTCGCGGGCTGACACCTCGTCGGCCGTACCTCGTACGGCCGCTCGCCGGATGCGGAGCACGGGGGTTCGCGGTCGACTCGGGCCATGACCACCGAACCTCCGCCCCCGGGCTCGGGGCAGTCACCGGACGACGACCGGCCTCCGACGCCGCCGCCCGAGCAGCCGCCGTCCCAGCCACCGGGCGGCGGTTCCGGGCCGGGCGGCCCGCCTCCCGGCGAAGACGGCCCTTACGGCGCCCCGCCTCCCGGGGAGCCCGGTGGCCCGTACGGTGCCCCGCCTCCCGGCGGTGGTGGACCCGGTGGCCCGTACGGTGCCCCGCCCCCTGGTGGTGGTGGACCCGGTGGCCCGTACGGTGCCCCGCCCCCCGGCGGTGGTGGTCCGTACGGCGGGGGCGGCCCCTACGGCGGGGGCGAGCACGACCCCCTCGCCGGCATGCCGCCGCTCGCCGACAGCGGCAAGCGCGTCGTCGCCCGCATCATCGACATGATCATCGTCGGTGTGGTCGTCTGGCTGCTGTCCTGGGCGTTCGGGATCTTCGAGTACCAGGTGAACCCGGACAAGGTCGAGTACGGCAAGTCCTTCGCGGAGTCGCTGCTCGTCGCCGTGCTCTTCATCGCGTACGACACCTGGCTGATCGCCCGCTCCGGCCAGACCCTCGGCAAGAAGCTGCTCGGCATGCGTGTGGCCAACCTCGACGACGGCTCCACGCCGTCCGTGCAGACCAGCCTGGTCCGGGCGGCCGTGCTGTGGCTGCCGTTCGCGTTCTGCTGTGCCTGCATCTGGACGGCGATCGCGGGCGGTTGGTCCTTCTTCGACAAGCCCTTCAAGCAGGGCCTGCACGACAAGGCCGCCAAGACCGTCGAGGTCAGCGTCTGATCGCCGGACGCCGGCGGTCGTGGATCCAGGGCCGGCCGGGCGCGCATCCCTTCGCGCGCCCGGCCGGCCCTGTGTCTACGCGGCTCACGGGCCCGCGGGGCCCCGGACCGACTCCGCCTCCGCGCGGACCAGCTCTCGCACCGGGCGCGCCGCGCGGGGGCGCGGGCGGCGTACGGGGACCTGTTCCTCGGCGAGCGTCTCGATGGCCTCGACCGCCTCCGCTTCCGCCTCCGTGCGCGACCGCCGGGCCGTCCTCGGCATGGGTACCGTGACGGCGACCAGCAGCCCCAGTCCGAGGGCGGCGAGGGCGATGACCGCCACGCCGATGCCCGAACCGGTCTGCGAGAGCAGCAGCATGGCGAGGGTCGAGAAGACGACGGTGGCGATTCCGTAGGCGAACTGCGCGGCACTCGGACGAGCCATGGCGTTTTCCGTCCTCGGGATGGGCCCCCATGCCTTCTCGCCATGGGGAGGATGCGGATGAAGGGACGCGGAACGGTGTCGAGTTGGCTGTAGTGCGCCGTCAGCCGACTCTAATCGCCTGCATGCCCGAACGGAACTGGAAGTAAGCGTGACCTAACCCACGGTGTCGGTGCACAAGGGGCGCACGGAGTCATCCCGTCCACCAGGTGGACGGCGAAAAGCCCCCGGTGCGTGCCGCCCGCCCGCGAGGCGCGCTGTCGTCCGGATACCGGTGGTTCGGCGCCCGGACGGCGCGCATACCGGACTTGGCCTGTCCAAGTCAAGATCTGTCTTTTCCTGCGAGACTCCGGTCGAATGTCCTCCACTTGTGACGCGCCGACCACCGCGGACCTTCCTTGACCAAGACCCCGTCCGTGTGTGTGGCGCTGGGGAGGACTTTCAAGTGACAAGCAGACAGCGGGCGTTCAGAGCCGCATCGGTGGTCGTGGCCCTGGCCACGGCCACCGCCGTGTATACGGGAGCGGCGGGCCACACCACGGCCCTGGCCGCCGCCGGGAGCCCGGCCGCCGGCCACCAGGACCCGATGCCGGCGAAGGGACAGGTCGACCACGACCTCGACGGCCCCTTCAGCAAGCAGCAGGCACAGCAGCACAAGGCGGCCCTGGAGCAGGTGCTCGCGGGCGACAAGAAGGTGCACAAGCAGGGCGGTTCGGAGGTCGTCAAGCTCGCCGACAAGAAGTACGTCGAGCTGGGCCGCCAGAAGACCGACAAGATCTTCACGATCCTGGCGGAGTTCGGCGACAAGGTCGACAGCACGACGACCTTCGACCCGGACGGGGACGGCCCCAAGCCGCCGGTGCTCAAGTACGGCGGCACCGCCGGTCCGCTGCACAACCAGATAGCCGAGCCGGACCGTGCCAAGGACAACAGCACGGCCTGGCAGAAGGACTACGGACAGCAGCACTTCCAGGACCTGTACTTCGGCTCCGGCAAGGACAGGCACGGCAAGCAGAAGCACTCCCTGAAGACGTACTACGAGAAGACCTCGTCCGGCCGCTACTCGGTCGACGGTGAGGTCAGCGACTGGGTCAAGGTCCCGTGGAACGAGGCCCGCTACGGCTCGGACTACTGCGGCTCGACCAACTGCCCCAACGTCTGGGACCTGGTCCGCGACGGCGTCAACGCCTACGTGGCCGACCAGAAGGCCCAGGGCCGCACCACCGCGCAGATCAAGGCGGACCTGGCCAAGTACGACCAGTGGGACCGCTACGACCACGACCACGACGGCAACTTCAACGAGCCCGACGGTTACATCGACCACTTCCAGATCGTGCACGCCGGCGAGGACGAGTCCGCGGGCGGCGGCGTCCAGGGCACCAACGCCCTGTGGGCGCACCGCTGGTACGCGTACGGCAACGACGCCGGTCACACCGGTCCCGCGGACAACAAGGCGGGCGGCACCGAGATCGGTGACACCGGCATCTGGGTCGGCGACTACACGATGCAGCCGGAGAACGGCGGGCTCGGCGTCTTCGCGCACGAGTACGGCCACGACCTGGGTCTGCCGGACCTGTACGACACCACCGGCCAGGGCGAGAACTCGGTCGGGTTCTGGTCGCTGATGTCCGCCGGCTCCTGGCTGGGCACCGGCAAGGACAGCATCGGCGACATGCCGGGCGACATGACCGCGTGGGACAAGCTCCAGCTGGGCTGGCTCAACTACGCCAAGGCGAAGGCGGCCACCCGGTCCACGCACAAGCTGGGCGTCTCCGAGTACAACACCCGCAACAAGCAGGCGCTCGTCGTCACCCTCCCCAAGAAGAAGGTCACGACGACCGTCGTGAAGCCCGCCGAGGGCGCCAAGCAGTGGTGGAGCGACCAGGGCGACAACCTCAGCAACACGCTGACCCGTTCCGTCGACCTCACCGGCAAGTCGAAGGCCGAGCTGTCGCTCCAGGGCTGGTACGACATCGAGGAGAACTACGACTACCTCTACGCCGAGGCGTCCACGGACGGCGGTGCCAACTGGACCCCGCTGGACGGCACGGTCGACGGCAAGCCGATCACCCGTGACGGCGGCGACCGCCCGGCGCTGACCGGCACCTCCGGCGCGTACAAGAAGCTCGTCTACCCGCTCGACGCCTACGCGGGCAAGAAGGTCGACCTCCGCTTCCGTTACGCCACCGACGGCGGCACCGCGGGCAAGGGCTTCGCGGCCGACACCATCACGCTGACCGCCGACGGCGCCCCGGTCTTCACGGACAACGCCGAGTCCGGCGACAACGGCTGGACGGCCAAGGGCTTCTCGCGCATCGGCGAGTCCTTCACCAAGGACTACGACCAGTACTACATCGCCGAGAACCGCCAGTACGTGTCGTACGACAGGACCCTGAAGGTCGGCCCGTACAACTTCGGCTTCTCGAAGTCCCGTCCCGACTGGGTCGAGCACTACCCGTACCAGACCGGCCTGATGGTCTGGCTGTGGGACACCTCCCAGAAGGACAACAACGTCAGCCAGCACCCGGGCCAGGGCCTGATCCTGCCGGTCGACGCCCACGCCAAGCCGCTGAAGTGGACCGACGGAACGATCCTGCGCAACAAGATCCAGCCGTTCGACGCGCCCTTCAGCCGCTACGCGACGGACGCGATCACGCTGCACAACGCCGACGTGGCGCTGAAGATCCCCTCGCGGCGCGGGGTCCCGGTCTTCGACGACCACAGCGGGACCTACTGGTACGCGTCGAACCCGAACGGGAGCGTCAAGGTTCCTGACACCCACACCCAGATCAAGATCGTGAAGCAGCCGAAGAGCGGCTCGACGATCACGGTCCAGGTGGGCCGCGCGACGAAGTAATCGTCTTCCTCGCAGGTCAGAGCATGATCGGCCGCTACCCCCCTGGCGGGGTGGCGGCCGGTCGTGCTTAGGTGCCTCCTGTGAGTTCCTTATTGACGCGACGTCTTACGGGGGTGCTACAGGAATGTCCGTAGGTGGTTTCTGCAGGTTGCCGGGCGGCACGGTGGTCGTGGCGCTCGCGCTGCCCAGTCCTACGGCGCCGGGGTCCACGGTGCGGGTCCTCGTGCATGCGGTGAACCGGGCGCGGGCGCTGACGCGGCTGCGGAATCTCGGGCTTCGGGCGGTGTATCTGCGGGGCAACACCCACCCGCCGACCCCCGACGAGGTCACCGCCGTGCTTCACCATCCCGACGGGCTCATATGGCGTACGGTGCCCGACAGCGCCACGGAGCTCTGGCATCCGATCCGGACCCTCTTCCGCCAGCCGGCCCCCGGCTGCCCGACGCCCGGCACCAGCACCGGCCCCGGCCCCGCCGAACCGGGCCCCTCGCGCCCCGAACCCGGCACCCGCGCCGCCGACCCGCGCTCCCGCCCCGCGGCCGGAGCCGTGCCACCCACCCTGCACATCGCCTGACCAGCGGGCGCAGCCCGGCACCACGCCGGCCCCGCCGTGAGGGGCGCGTACCCCCACGGCGGGAAGCCGCGCAACAGCAGGCGCAAGGCGCGCAGCACCGGACGCACCCCGCCGAGGGGTGCGCGCTCGCGCGGCCACGCCTCAGGCGAGTACCGGCTTGCCCGAGAGTTCGACGCCCGCCGTGCGGAGTTCCTCCAGGGCCGCATCCGTGGTGTCGGCGGCGACGCCGGCCGTCAGGTCCAGCAGGACATGGGTCCGGAACCCTTCGCGCGTCGCGTCCAACGCGGTCGCGCGCACGCAGTGGTCCGTGGCGATCCCCACCACGTCGACCTCGGTGATCCCGCGCTCCCGCAGCCAGTGGCCCAGCGACACCCCGTTCTCGTCGGCGCCCTCGAAGCCGCTGTAGGCGGCCGCGTAAGCGCCCTTGTCGAAGACGGCGTCGACGGCGCCCGACGCGATGGCCGGCGCGAAGTTCGGGTGGAATCCCACGCCCTCGGTACCCGCGACGCAGTGCGCGGGCCAGGAGTGACGGAAGTCGGGCCGGTCGGAGAAGTGCTCGCCGGGCGCGATGTGGTGGTCGCGGGTGGCGACGACATGGCGATAGCCGGCCGGGGCCTGCCCGATCAGCTCGGTGATCGCGGCCGCGACCTCCGCACCCCCCGCGACCGCGAGGCTGCCACCCTCGCAGAAGTCGTTCTGCACATCGACGACGATCAAGGCGCGGCGCATAGCGGGTGTCCTTCGGATTGACGGCGAGCTCGAACGCTCGACGGTGAGGCGGATCGGAGGGGCGGAACGGTGGGGGGCGGATTCGACCGTCCGGGTGCAGGTGGGCGCTGCCGTTGCATTCCCGCTCACCCGCCGTTCATTCCTTCTGCCCACGGGACGGGACGCGAGGGGCTGCCGAGCCGTTCAGACGTACTCCGTCGGAATCACGGGTTCCCCGCGGGACAGCTGTGTCGCCGACAGCGGCAGGTTCGCGCGCGCGGCCGCGTGCCGGTCCCGTACGACGTCCAGCGGCTCGCGGGCGACGACCTCGCCGCCCTTGACCAGCTCGGCCAGCAGCTGCCGGTCGGCCAGCTCGGCGGGCACCGGTCCGGTGCCGACGACCTCGGCCTCGGCCGCCCCGTACGCGTCCAGCCGCCGCGCCGCCCACTTGCGGCCGCCGATGGACGTCTTGCCGCCCGTCGACCGCTTCGCGACGGGCACCAGCGGGGCCACCGGATCGCTGGACTCCGCACGCGCGACGAGCTTGTAGACCATGGAGCACGTCGGGTGCCCGGACCCGGTGACCAGCTGCGTTCCCACGCCGTACGCGTCGACGGGGGCGGCCGCCAGGGAGGCGATCGCGTATTCGTCGAGGTCGGAGGTCACCACGATGCCGGTGTTCGTCGCTCCCAGCGCGTCCAGCTGCTGGCGCACCCGGTGGGCCACCAGCAGCAGGTCGCCGGAGTCGATGCGAACGGCGCCGAGCTCGGGGCCCGCGATGTCCACCGCGGCGCGCACGGCCTCGGCGACGTCATAGGTGTCGACGAGCAGCGTCGTCCCCCGTCCGAGGGAATCCACCTGGGCGCGGAAGGCGTCCCGCTCGCTGTCGTGCAGCAGCGTGAACGCGTGCGCGGACGTGCCGACCGTCGGAATGTCGTAGCGGAAGCCCGCGGCGAGGTCCGAGGTGCTCGCGAAGCCGCCGATGTACGCGGCGCGGGACGCGGCGACGGCGGCCAGCTCGTGGGTGCGCCGCGCGCCCATCTCGATCAGCGGGCGGCCCCCGGCGGCGGACGACATACGGGAGGCCGCCGCGGCGATCGCCGAGTCGTGGTTGAGGATCGACAGGATCACCGTCTCCAGCAGCACGCATTCGGCGAAGGAGCCCTCGACGCGCATGATCGGCGAGCCGGGGAAGTAGACCTCGCCCTCCGGGTATCCCCAGATGTCACCGCCGAAGTGGTACTCGGCGAGCCATGCGAGCGTCGGCTCGTCGACGACTCCGCGCTCCCGCAGGAAGTCGAGGACGGGCCCGTCGAAGCGGAAGTTCTCGACGGCGTCCAGGACGCGCCCGGTGCCCGCCACGACGCCGTAGCGACGCCCTTCGGGCAGCCGGCGCGTGAAGACCTCGAAGACCGACCGGCGGTCGGCGGTGCCTCCGCGCAGGGCCGCCTGGAGCATCGTCAGCTCGTAGTGATCCGTGAACAGCGCCGTCGACGGAACGTCCACCGGCAACCCAAGGTCCGCAGTGTTCATACGAGGGATGCTACCCCCATCTCGTCACTTTGACGAATAGCCCTGGGTGGGGACCGGTGAAGACCGTCGGGCCGCCCCGCGGCGCCCAGGGCCGCGGCCGGCCCGTCGGAGCGCGGCAGGCCGTGCGACCAGGCGCGTTTGTGCAGTCCCCCACCCCAGGTGGCAGCATGGGCCTCGTGACGGCACCTGCTCCCCTGGAGATCGAAAAGCCCGAGTCGGCGGAAGAGGCGTACGCCGTCCCCGAGCCGGATGTCCCATGGGTCACGATCGTCCACAACGACCCGGTCAATCTGATGAGCTATGTGACCTACGTCTTCCAGGCGTACTTCGGCTATTCGAAGGACAAGGCCACGAAGCTGATGCTCGACGTGCACCACAAGGGGCGCGCGGTCGTCTCCAGCGGCACCCGCGAGGAGATGGAACGGGACGTACAGGCCATGCACGGCTACGGGCTGTGGGCCACGCTTCAGCACGACCGCAAGTAGCCGTCGCACGGCCGCCCGGGTCCGCGGACCCTTCGGCCCCCGGGCCCGCAGACCTTCACGATCCGAAGACCGGAAGCAGCGAACTGACCCCATGCCTGGAACCTTCGAACCGATCCCCGGTGGCGGCGCCGCCGTCGCGCTCGACGAGGTGGAGATCTCGATCATCCGGTCGCTCGCGGTCCAGCTGCTCGAGCTGCTGGGCCCCGGACCCGCGGAGGACGCTCCCGACGACCCGCTCGCCGAGCTCTTCGCCGAGGGCCCGAGCGAGCCGCCCGCCGATCCGGTGCTGCGCCGCTTCTTCCCGGACGCCTACGGCCCCGGCGGTGAGGAGGAGGACGCCGCGGACGTGCAGGACACGGAGGAGGCGCGGGAGCGGCGCGCCCGCTCGTCGGAGTTCCGCCGCTTCACCGAGAACGATCTGCGCGCCCGCAAGCGCGAGGACGCCCTCGCCGTCATCCGCTCCCTGGACTCGCTGACCGTCGCCGGCGAGGGCGGGGCCGTGCTGAAGCTGTCCGCCGACGACTCGCGGCAGTGGCTCGGCGCCCTCAACGACCTGCGTCTCGCGATCGGCGCCCGGCTCGAGGTCGCGGACGAGGACGACACCGACGAGCTCTACCAGCTGCCCGACGCCGACCCGCGCAAGCCGATGGTCATGGCGTACCTCTGGCTGGGCGGGCTGCAGGAGACGCTTGTCAGCACCTTGATGCCGTGAGCTCCTGTACAGCCAGCGGGATGTTCGCTCAGCGGACGCTCAAATCCGGATAACGATCCTGTCACCGCATCGCCCCTTTATGGGAGCGTCTGTCTGTTTCGTTCGTCTCTGCCTGAGGCGTGTGCCACACGTGCCTCACGCGATCAGTGTGAACGCCGTGATAAATCTGCACGACCACCCGGCGGGGCGACACCCCTGTGCCGCCGGGGGCGCCCCAGCCGGCTGACCGCCGGTAGGCACGGCTCCATCACCATCCGGGGGACGGCCCCCAAGGATCGTCACAGTCGGTCCGAAGCCAGCACGGCTCGGATCGGCATGGAGAAAGGCGCACATCATGACCTCAGTGCAGGTCGACAAGCATCACGACGGCAGTGAGGCCGTGGAGGACGGCCAGTCCGAGGGATACCAGCGCGGGCTCGGCGCCCGTCAGATCCAGATGATCGCGATCGGCGGTGCCATCGGCACCGGCCTGTTCCTCGGTGCGGGCAAGGGCATCTCCAAGGCGGGGCCCAGCCTGATCCTCGCGTACGCCATCGCAGGCCTCGTCATCTTCTTCATCATGCGGGCGCTCGGCGAGCTCCTCATGTACCGCCCCGTGTCGGGCTCCTTCTCGGAGTACGCGCGCGAGTTCATCGGCCCCTTCGCGGGCTTCGTGACCGGATGGACGTACTGGCTCTTCTGGGTCGTCACCGGCATCACCGAGGTCACCGCGGCGGCCACCTACATGACGTACTGGTGGAACATCCCGCAGTGGGTCTCCGCCCTCGTCTTCACGGTCATCCTCTACGGCGCGAACCTGATCTCCGTGAAGCTCTTCGGTGAGCTCGAGTTCTGGTTCTCCATGGTCAAGGTCACCGCGATCGTCGGCATGATCCTCATCTGCGCCGGCATCCTCACGCTCGGTTTCTCCGACGCCGGCGACACCGCGTCCGTCACCCACCTGTGGAGCGACGGCGGCTTCTTCCCGCACGGCATCGGCAACACCCTGATGACCCTCCAGATGGTCATGTTCGCCTTCCTCGCCGTCGAGCTCGTCGGCGTCACCGCGGGCGAGTCCAAGGACCCGAAGACCGTGCTGCCCAAGGCCATCAACACCGTGCCGTGGCGTATCGCCGTCTTCTACGTCGGCGCGCTGATCATGATCCTGTCGGTCGTGCCGTGGACCAACTTCCAGCCGGGCGTCTCCCCGTTCGTGGCCGCCTTCGAGAAGATGGGCCTGGCCGCGGGCGCCGGCATCGTCAACTTCGTCGTCCTGACCGCCGCGCTGTCCTCCTGCAACTCCGGCATGTACTCCACCGGCCGCATGCTGCGCGACCTCGCGCTCAACGGCCAGGGCCCGAAGTTCTTCACCAAGCTCACCCGGAGCGGCACCCCGCTGGTCGGCACGACGGTCTCCGCCGCGCTGATGATGGTCGGCGTCTGGATCAACTACCAGTGGCCCGGCGACGCCTTCAACTACGTCGTCTCCTTCGCCACCATCTCCGGCATGTGGGCCTGGATCGTGATCCTCTTCTGCCAGATCCGCTACCGCCTCAAGGCCGACCGCGGCGAGCTGCCGCAGTCCGAGTTCAAGGCCCCCGGCGGCATCTGGGCCAGCGCCCTCTCGCTCGCCTTCATCGGCATGGTGATCGTGATGATGGGCATCGACAAGGACGCCCGTATCTCGCTCTACTGCGCACCGCTGTGGGCCCTGATCCTGGGCGTCTCCTACCTGGCGCTCAAGAGCCGCAACCCGCAGGCCGCGGCCTTCAACAAGCAGGACCGCACCCTGACGAAGGACTGAGGTCCGCCGCAGGGCGGGTCGCAACCGCAGCGCCGCAGGACGGGCCGCACCCGCGGCCCGGGCGCCGGCCGAAGAACCGGCCGGGCGGCACCGCTGTCCAGCATTCGGGCCCGTACGTACCGCACTCCGGTACGTACGGGCCTTCTGCTTATGCTGGCCGACATGCTGACCATCACCCAGGCCCTCCACGACGAGATCGTCGCCCATGCGCGCCAGGACCACCCCGACGAGGCGTGCGGCGTCGTGGCCGGCCCCGTGGGCTCCGGGCGCCCCGAGCGGTTCATCCCGATGCTGAACGCGGCCCGCTCGCCCACGTTCTACGAGTTCGACTCGGGCGACCTGCTCAAGCTCTACCGCGAGATGGACGACCGGGACGAGGAGCCGGTGATCATCTACCACTCGCACACGGCGACCGAGGCCTACCCCTCGCGCACGGACATCAGCTACGCCAACGAGCCCGGCGCCCACTACGTCCTGGTCTCCACGGCGGATGCCGACGATGCGGGTCCGTTCCAGTTCCGGTCGTTCCGGATCGTGGACGGTGTGGTGACGGAGGAGCAGGTCAGGGTCGTGGAGGCGTACTGAACGCCCCGGTCCGCACCCTTGGCCCTTTTCATCATCCGAACATGATCATCCCGGAATGTGAGATCACACTCCGGGGCTGCGACCGGGAATCGATACGATGACCGCATGGTTCCGAACGACGTGAGCGACAAGACGCCGGGCATGCTGCTCGCTCCGTCCGCTTGCGCTCGCTCCGCCTCCGCTCTTCTCGGCGCCTTCGGATGCGGAGCGGCGCGGCTGCACGTCGACCTGTGCAGGTCCAACAGCGCCATCTGTCCGCGCTGACGCCTGCCGCCGCACGGCCGCGAGCCGCGGCGACGCACGCGCACCACCCTGCTTTCCCCGCGCAGCCGCGCGCCCCCCGAGCCCTCGACTCCGCTCGAGCAGGGGGATCCCCACCCTGACCTTTCCGACAGGAGCCCCCAGCCATGGCCATCGAGGTCCGCATCCCGACCATCCTCCGCCAGTACACCGACGGCGCGAAGGCCGTCGAGGGCAGCGGGGACACCCTCGCCGATCTCTTCGCCGACCTCGAGACCCGGCACGCCGGCATCCAGGCCCGCATCGTCGACGGCGGCCAGCTCCGCCGCTTCGTCAACGTGTACCTGAACGACGAGGACGTCCGCTTCCTGGAGGGGATCAACACCAAGCTCTCCGACGGCGACAACGTCACGATCCTGCCGGCCGTGGCCGGCGGTATGGCCTGATCGGCGATGCGGTACGACTCCCCGCTCGCCGCGGTCGGCAATACGCCGCTCGTCCGGCTGCCGCGGCTCTCGCCCTCCGAGGACGTACGGATCTGGGCGAAGCTGGAGGACCGCAACCCGACCGGCTCGGTCAAGGACCGCCCCGCGCTCCACATGATCGAACAGGCCGAGAAGGACGGCCGGTTGACGCCCGGCTGCACCATCCTCGAGCCCACCTCCGGCAACACCGGCATCTCGCTCGCCATGGCGGCCAGGCTCAAGGGCTACCGCATCGTGTGCGTCATGCCGGAGAACACCTCGCAGGAGCGGCGTGACCTGCTCGCCATGTGGGGCGCCGAGATCGTCTCGTCCCCGGCGGCGGGCGGCTCCAACACCGCCGTGCGCGTCGCCAAGGAGCTCGCCGGGCAGCATCCCGACTGGGTGATGCTCTACCAGTACGGCAACCCGGACAACGCGGGCGCGCACTACGCCACCACCGGGCCGGAGATCCTCGCCGACCTCCCCTCCGTCACGCACTTCGTCGCGGGGCTCGGCACCACCGGCACCCTCATGGGCGTGGGCCGCTACCTGCGCGAACACAAGCCGGACGTCAAGATCGTCGCCGCGGAGCCGCGCTACGACGACCTCGTGTACGGGCTGCGGAACCTGGACGAGGGCTTCGTCCCGGAGCTGTACGACGCCTCGGTCCTGACCACCCGCTTCTCCGTCGGCTCCGCCGACGCCGTCACCCGCACCCGCGAACTGCTCCAGCAGGAGGGCATCTTCGCGGGCGTCTCCACCGGCGCCGCGCTGCACGCCGCGATCGGTGTCGGCAGGAAGGCGCTCAAGGCGGGCGAGAGCGCCGACATCGTGTTCGTCGTGGCCGACGGTGGCTGGAAGTACCTCTCCACCGGCGTCTACACCGCGGCCACCACCGAGGAGGCCATCGAGAGGCTCCAGGGCCAGCTCTGGGCGTAACGTTTCCAGGGGGTGTCCCCCCACGGACCGGGCCGGGACCCAGGACCCCGGCTCGAGCCGCGGGACGCCCCCTGGGCCCTGTCATGGGCGGCCGGGAGACACCCGGCGTCAGGGCCTAGCTCGCGAGATGGCGGACCTGGTCCCACAGGGCGGGGTCCACCACCCCGGCCCGGCGGCGGAACTCCCACAGGGGTACGCGGCGCAGCTCGTCCGTCTCCAGGAAGCTCGGGCGGCCGTGGCCGTCGCCGATCGAACCCGGGGGCAGCGGGATCACCCCCGCGTGCTCGTCGTGGTACTTGCTGGTGATCTTCGCGACCAGCGCGCTGTCCCCGCGCACCGACAACACCAGACACGGCCGGTCCTTCTCGCCGGGCCCGTCCTCGTACGGAACCTTCGCCCACCAGATCTCCGCCTGCTGCGGACGCGGGCCCCGCCCACCCGGACCCCTCGACCGCCTCGGCGGCCTGCTCGGCCCGGCCGGGCGCCGGCGACCCCGCCCCCAGCCGTCGAGCAGCGTCGCCACGAGCGCGAGCAGCACGACGGCGGCCAGCGCGAGCCACCACGACGTGTCCATAACGACGACGGTACCGGCGCGTCGCGTGGGGCGCCCGTTCCCGTCCGGCGCCCGTCCCGCCCCACCTGACGATCCCCCAGGGACGGACGACCGGGACCCGCCGCAGGGCGCTTTTCCATGGCGCGCTCCAGGTCCATCCGAACCGGTGATCCCGCTCGTGAGTTCAACCACAACAGCCCCCGGCGAAGCGGCGACCCGCCCTTTTGCGCCTTACGCTCAACGGACCGCACGACCCCCGTTCTCCTTCCTGCACCGTCTGCCAGCGCGGAGGTTCCAGCTCCTATGAAGCTCACCGTCGTCGGCTGCTCGGGGTCGTTCCCGTCCGCGGAATCGGCCTGCTCGAGCTACCTCGTCGAAGCCGACGGCTTCCGGCTGCTCCTCGACATGGGCAACGGCGCCCTGGGTGAGCTGCAGCGCCACTGCGGTCTCTACGACCTCGACGCGATCTTCCTCAGCCATCTGCACGCCGATCACTGCATCGACATGCTCGGCTACTTCGTGGCGCGGTACTACCGCCACGAGGGCGGCCGGGCCGAGCCCATCCCGGTCTACGGGCCGGAGGGCACCGAGCAGCGGCTCACCACGGCGTACGCGGACACGCCGTCCGCGTCCTCGATGAGCGAGGTCTTCGACTTCCACACGCTCAAGCCGGGCGCGTTCGACATCGGCCCCTTCGCCGTCCGCACCGAGAAGATGCGGCACCCCGTCGAGGCGTATGCCATCCGGATCGAGCACGGGGGCCGGTCGCTCACCTACTCCGGGGACACCGGGGTGTCCGAGGCGCTCGACGAGCTCGCCCGCGACACGGACCTGTTCCTCTGCGAGGCGGCCTTCACCTGGGGCAAGGAGAGCATTCCCGACCTGCACCTCAACGGCAGGGAGGCGGGCGAGAGCGCGCAGCGCGCCGGGGCCCGGCGGCTTCTGCTCACCCACATCCCGCCGTGGACCGACCCCGAGGTCAATCTCGCGGACGCCCGCGCGGTGTACTCGGGTCCGGCGGACCTGGCCGCGCCGCGCGTGACGTACGTGATCTGAGGCCCGCCCCGCCCGGGAACCGGCCCGAGGACCGGGCGCCCCGGGCGCCCGAGGAGGCCCGGGCGCACCCGACGGAGCCCACGCACGGAAAACCCCCGCTGTCCCTGTCCGACAGCGGGGGTTCCCGGTTCGTGGGGGCCGTCCCGGCCCTACTTGGCCTCGGCCTTCTGCAGCTCGGCGAGCTCCTCGTCCGACTCCCGGCCCGGGGTCGGGAGGTTGAACTTGATGATCGCGAAGCGGAAGACCACGTAGTAGACGGCCGCGAAGCAGAGGCCGACGAGCGCCAGGCCCCACGGGTTGGACGCGATGCCGAGGTTCAGTCCGAAGTCGACCAGACCGGCGGAGAAGCCGAAGCCGTCGCGCATGCCGAGCGCCCAGGTCAGCGCCATGGAGACACCGGTCAGCACCGCGTGGATCGCGTACAGCACCGGTGCGATGAACATGAACGTGAACTCGATCGGCTCGGTGACACCGGTGATGAACGAGGTCAGTGCCAGCGAGAGCATCATGCCGCCGACGACCTTGCGGCGCTCCGGACGGGCGCAGTGCGTGATCGCGAGGCAGGCCGCGGGGAGGGCGAACATCATGATCGGGAAGAAGCCGGTCATGAACTGGCCCGCGTGCGGGTCGCCGGCCAGGAAGCGGGCGATGTCGCCGTGCTTGCCGTGGTAGTCACCGGCCTGGAACCAGGGGAACGAGTTGAGCAGGTGGTGCATGCCCACCGGGATCAGCGCGCGGTTCAGGACGCCGAAGACGCCCGCGCCGATGGCGCCGGAGCCGACCAGGTGCTCGCCGAAGCTGTGCAGACCCGTGCCGAGGACCGGCCAGATGAGGCCGAAGACGATGCCGACGAGCAGACCCGCGAAGGCGGAGAGGATCGGCACGAGACGGCGGCCGCCGAAGAAGCCCGCCCAGTCCGGCAGCTTGGTCCGGTAGAACTTCTGGTACAGCAGCGCGACCACGATGCCCATGACGACACCGCCGAGGACACCCGCGTTGACCGGGGCCTCATTGTTGACGATCTTGCCGTCGACGACCGCGGCGACCTTGGGCAGGTTGGGATCGGTGAACGTCGCCAGCACCTTCTGGAAGACCAGGTAGCCGGTGACGGCGGCGAGCGCGGTGGAACCGTCCGACTTCTTGGCGAAGCCGATGGCGATGCCCACGGCGAACAGCAGCGCCATGTTGTCGAGGATCGCCCCGCCGCCCGCGGCCATGTAGCCCGCGATCTTCTGGATGAAGGTGGGGAAGGAGGCCCGGCCGAGCATGTCGGTGTTCCCGAGCCGGACCAGGAGTGCGGCTGCCGGCAGCACGGCGACCGGCAGCATCAGGCTGCGGCCGATGCGCTGCAGAACAGCCATCGCGCCGGCGCCCTTCTTCTTCTCGGCCGCGGGAGCGGCGCTGGCCGTGGTCACAACTTCCTCCAGGGGGCTGGGCACCGACGCATCGTCGCGCGGCGTATGGTCTACACCACTCAGTGGTGTAGACCTGTTGTAGCACGGTGAGGGCGGGATAAGGAACCCATGATTCCTGTGGTCCGCCCCATTCCGGGCATGACAGGAAAACCGACCATAAGGGACCTTGCGTGTGTGTCGGTAGGACCTGGGCCACAGGGCTGCGGTGCGGGCGATTCCCGGTCGGTCGACGTGGATTCAACCGGCGGTGACGCGCCGCGCCGCCCCGCTCCAGGGCTGGTCGCCCGGCGTTGTCCGTTGATCCCCGTTGTGGACGAGGCCGGGGCGCTCGGGGGTGTCATGCCGCAGGTTCGGGGCGGGCGACGTCGGGCTCTCGGTGCTCACCGGCGCCCTCCCCTCCTGCTCGTGGGCGAGTTCGATGCTCGTCCTAGACTGGTGTAGACCAGTGCAAGGGTCGAGCGGTCGAGCCGCGGTGGACGCCCGCCCGGCAGGGGCTCGTATGGTGATCGTCATCTTTGGATACGGGTGACGTGACCGCTCGCGAAGTGGGGCCAACCGTGCGTTACCGTGACAAGACGGACCTACGGTGGGCCGTTCGTCAGGGACCAGGGAGAAGAAGAGATGGCCAGCAAGGCTGAGAAGATCGTCGCGGGGCTCGGCGGCATCGACAACATCGAGGAGATCGAGGGCTGCATCACCCGGCTGCGCACCGAGGTCAGCGACCCGAGCCTGGTCGACGAGGCCGCGCTCAAGGCCGCCGGTGCCCACGGCGTGGTCAAGATGGGCACCGCGATCCAGGTCGTCATCGGCACCGACGCGGACCCCATCGCCGCCGACATCGAAGACATGATGTGAGTTCTCGAACCCGTTCCTGAGGCTCACCCGTGAGGGGCCGCTTTCCGTACCGGAAGCGGCCCCTCGGTCGCGTACGGATAGGGTCGGAGCCATGTCTCGTATCGACGGCCGCACCCCCGAACAACTCCGCCCGGTCACCATCCAGCGCGGGTGGAGCAAGCATGCCGAGGGCTCCGTCCTCGTCTCCTTCGGCGACACCAAGGTCTTCTGCACCGCCTCCGTCACCGAAGGCGTACCGCGCTGGCGCAAGGGCTCCGGCGAGGGCTGGGTCACCGCCGAGTACGCGATGCTGCCCCGCTCCACCAACACCCGCGGCGACCGCGAGTCCGTCAAGGGCAAGATCGGTGGCCGCACCCACGAGATCTCCCGTCTCATCGGCCGCTCCCTGCGCGCCGTCGTCGACTACAAGGCCCTCGGCGAGAACACGATCGTCCTCGACTGCGACGTCCTCCAGGCCGACGGCGGCACCCGCACCGCCGCCATCACCGGCGCCTACGTCGCCCTCGCCGACGCCGTCGCCTGGGCGCGCGGCAAGAAGCTCATCAAGGCGGGCCGCCAGCCCCTCACCGGCACGGTTTCCGCGGTCTCCGTCGGCATCGTCGGCGGTGTGCCGCTGCTCGACCTCTGCTACGAGGAGGACGTGCGCGCCGACACCGACATGAACGTCGTCTGCACCGGCGACGGCCGCTTCGTCGAGGTCCAGGGCACCGCCGAGGCCGAGCCGTTCGCCCGCGACGAGCTCAACTCGCTCCTCGACCTCGCGACCGCCGGCTGCACCGAGCTGGCGGAGATCCAGCGCGCGGCGCTCGCCGGGGAGCTGTGACGGCACTCCCGCGGTGAGCCGCTGCCCGCCGCAGGTGACGACCGCCGGCGGCGGAGCACGTCCCGGCACGGGCAAAGAGGCAACCAAGAAGGCGCCGTCGGCGTTCTAACGAGTGCGGGCGCGCGGGCCACATCGTGCGCCCGTCCGCACCGTCCGGAAGGAAACGCCGACATGGCCTCGCGCCGCCGTACCACCGTCACAGCCCTCGCAGCGGCGGCCGTCGCCCTCGCCCTGCCGCTGACCGCCGGCTGCGGTGCGGTCGACAAGGCACTGGACTGCGTGCAGACCGCCGACTCCATAGCCGACAGCGTCACCGATCTCCAACAGGCCGTGGAGAACGCGGCGAACGATCCGACGCAGGCCGGCAAGTCCATCGACGCGATCGACAAGAACCTCGACAAGATCGGCGACAGGACGGACAACGCCGACGTCAACAAGGCCGTCGACCACCTCCGCGACGCCGTCTCCAACGTCCGCTCCGCCATCGACAAGGGCGACACGACCCCCGACCTCGGGCCGGTCACGGACGCGGCGGGCGAACTGACCAAGGTCTGCACGCCGTAGCCGGACGCGGCGCCGGGCGGCGCCCGGCACGACGGGCCGGGCGGGCAGCGGCCGAGCGGGGAGCCCCGGCCCGGCCGTCCGGGGGCGCCGGGCGGGCCTGGATACTGGTCCCATGACGCGCCTGATCCTCGCCACCCGCAACACCGGAAAGCTCACCGAGCTGCGGTCGATCCTCGCCGAAGCCGGACTCACGCATGAACTGGTCGGCGCCGACGCCTTCCCCGACATCCCCGACGTCAAGGAGACCGGCGTCACCTTCGCCGAGAACGCCCTCCTCAAGGCGCACGCCCTCGCCCGGGCGACGGGTCTCCCGGCCGTGGCCGACGACTCCGGCCTCTGCGTCGACGTCCTGAACGGCGCCCCGGGCATCTTCTCCGCCCGCTGGGCCGGCCGCCACGGCGACGACAAGGCCAACCTGGACCTCCTGCTCGCCCAGATCGCCGACATCGACGAGGCCCACCGCGGCGCGCACTTCGCCTGTGCCGCGGCACTGGCCCTGCCCGACGGTACGGAGCGCGTCGTCGAGGGCCGTCTGAACGGCACCCTCCGTCACACCCCCGCCGGCACCAACGGCTTCGGCTACGACCCGGTCCTCCAGCCGGACGGCGAGTCGCGCACCTGCGCCGAGCTGACCCCGGAGGAGAAGAACGCGATCAGCCACCGGGGCAAGGCGTTCCGGGCGCTGGCCCCGGTCGTGCGCGAGCTGCTGGCCTGACCGCGCACGCGCGGGCCCGCACGCCCCGGCCGGCAACCGCCGTGCCCATGAGCGGGCGTCGTCCGCGAGCCGCCCTGCCACGCGAAGAGGGCCGCCCCGTCAGCCGGGGCGGCCCTCATGTCGCGTGCGGCCGGAGGGACTCGAACCCTCACGGGTGTTACCCCACTGGGACCTAAACCCAGCGTGACTGCCAGTTCCACCACGGCCGCGTGCTGTCGGAACATGCTACTGGCCGGGCAGTTCGGCCGGGGCGGCAGATCCCGGGATCCTCGGATCTTCGTATCCCCGGCCTCACCCGCGGCCCGGGCATCCTCCGCTCCCACGGGGTCCTCGCGGCCGGAGGACCCTTCCGGGCCTCAGATCCCCAGATCCTTGATGATCTTGGCGACATGGCCCGTGGCCTTCACGTTGTACAGGGCCCGCTCGACCTTGCCCTCCTCGTCCACGATCACGGTGGAGCGGATGACGCCGGTCACCGTCTTGCCGTACAGCTTCTTCTCGCCGAAGGCGCCGTACGACTCCAGGACCGCCTTGTCCGGGTCGGCCAGCAGGGTGACCTTCAGGTCCTCCTTCTCGCGGAACTTGGCGAGCTTCTCCGGCTTGTCGGGCGAGATGCCGATCACGTCGTAGCCCGCGCCCGCCAGGATCTGGAGGTTGTCGGTGAAGTCGCAGGCCTGCTTGGTGCAGCCGGGAGTCAGGGCGGCCGGGTAGAAGTAGACGATGACCTTGCGGCCCTTGTGGTCGGCCAGCGAGACCTCCTTGCCGTCGGCGTCGGGCAGGGTGAAGGCCGGGGCGGTGTCACCGGGCTGGAGTCGCTCGCTCATCTCTTCGGTCTCCTCGCAGGGGGCTGGTTACGGAACGAGCGTAATGGGGGTGCCATGGGGTACGCGGACGGCGAAGCTGACAGACTGTCGAGCAGAGAGCGGAGAATCGAAGAAGTACAGCAGGACGAAGAACGCCGGACCGGACGGACAGACGCGACGTACGGCGGACAGGACTGACAGCTACGGAGGCAGCGCGGTGTCGGATACCAGGACCCCGGCGCAGATCGAGGCGGACATCAAGCGCCGGCGCGACCAGCTCGCCGAGACCCTCGACGAGATCGGCGTGCGGCTGCACCCGAGCACGATCGTGGGGGACGCGAAGGCCAGGGTCGTCTCCCACGTCGACCACACGCTGGGACGGGCGTACGTCACCGTGAACCGGGCCATCTCCGAGGTCAAGGTGCACCTGGTCAAGGAGGACGGCGCCCCCCGTCTGGAGCGGGTCGTCCCGGTGGCGCTGGTCGCGGTCGGCATCGTCGGCCTGCTGGCGTGCAGCACACGGAAGCGCAGGAAATGACCGGCCGGCCCCGGGCCCTGGGGCGACCCCAACGGCGTACGGGCACGGACGGGACAGGTAGGTTCGCAGCGTGAGCGCCAACAGGGATATGCACCCCCACCACGACAAGTTGCCCATCCGCATGCTGCACGACCGTGTGCTCGTGCGGCAGGACACCAGCGAGGGCGAGCGGCGGTCCGGCGGCGGCATCCTGATCCCGGCGACCGCGGCCGTCGGCAAGCGCCTGGCCTGGGCCGAGGTGGTCGCGGTCGGGCAGAACGTACGGACCGTGGAGCCGGGCGACCGGGTCCTGTACGACCCGGAGGACCGGGCCGAGGTCGAGGTGCGGGGCACCGCGTACGTGCTGATGCGCGAGCGTGATCTGCACGCCGTGGCCGCCGACCGGTTCGAGGGCTCCGAGGACTCGACCGGGCTCTACCTCTGACCCGACGCGTACGAAAGGCCTGGTGACGGCTGTCACCAGGCCTTTTCGTTCCCCGGGCGGGCCGCCTTGTTACCGTTGGGGTCCCCGACGAGACGCGCCGTACCGGGCGAAGGCAAAGACGACGCACCCCCTGTTGATCGCTCTTCGCCTCACGGAGGTGCCCGTCATGGCCTGGGTTCTGCTCGTCGTCGCCGGTCTGCTGGAGGTCGGCTGGTCGATCGGGATGAAGTACACCGACGGTTTCACCCGCCCCGTGCCGAGCCTCCTCACCGGCGCCGGCATCGTCGCGAGCATGCTGCTCCTGTCCTACGCCGCGAGGTCCCTGCCGATCGGCACGGCCTACGGCGTGTGGGTGGGCATAGGGGCCGCCGGCGCCGCCGTGCTCGGCATGCTGGTGCTGGGCGAACCGGCGACCACGGCCCGGATCTTCTTCGTGTGCCTGCTGCTGGTGGCGGTGGTCGGCCTCAAGGCGACCTCCGGACACCAGTAACCCGCGCGGACCCGCCCGCCCGGGACGGAGCATGCCCCGGGCGGCGGGCCGCCGACGGGAACGGCGGACCCGCAGCCGGGGACGGGCCCCACGCGGTCCGGGGACGGGCCCCGCGCAGTCCGGGGACGACCCCGCGCGCGGCGGGCCCGCCCCTCCGGCTCACTGGTCCGGCAACCCCCAGAACAGCCCCCCGTCGTCCCCGCCGTCGCCCGAGTCCGTACCGCCGTCGGCGCCGCCCCCGCCGTCCGTCGACGTGCCTTCGGTCCCGCCTTCCGCGGTTCCCGGGGACTGGCCCCCGGGGCCCGCGCTCTGGCCCTGGACCTGTCCTTCGGACTGGCCCTGGACGACTCCCTGGGACGGCCCCTGGGTCAGCCCCTGGTCCTGGCCGCCCGTGGAGCCCCGGATGTCCTGGCCGCCGGTCCGGTCGCCGCCGTCCAGGCCGCCGATGTCGCCCGGCTCCTCCGTGGGATCGCTGGGCGGGAAGGGTTCCTCGGCGCCCTGCTGGAGCTGGAGGTCGAAGTCCTGGGGCGCCCGGTCGACGAGTGCCGATCTGGTGAACTGGGCCCAGATCCGCGCCGGGAACCCGCCGCCGTTGACCCGGGACTGACCGAGGGCGCCGTACAGCGAGGTGTGTGCGCCGGTGTCCGGGTTCTGGCCCATCACCGCCACGACGGTCGCCAGATCGGGCGTGTAGCCCGCGAACCAGGCCGCCTTGTCGTCCTCGGCGGTGCCGGTCTTGCCGGCCGCGGGCCGCCCCGCCGCGAGGGCCGCGGTACCGGTGCCGCCCTCGACGACGCTCTGCAGTATCGACGTGGTCGTGTCGGCCGACTCGCGGCTCACGGCCTGCTCGACGTGCTGCTCCGGCAGCGCGACCTCCTCGCCGCCCTTGGTCACCTTCGTGACCAGCGAGTACGTCTTGTGGCTGCCGTGGTTGGCGAGCGTCCCGTACGCCTCGGCCATGTCGAGCACGCTCGCCGTCGCCGTGCCGAGCGCGATCGACGGGTACGGGCTCAGCTCGGGTGTCGCGGCGGGCAGCCCGAGGGCGACCGCGGTCGACTTGACCTTGTCCGGGCCCACGTCGACGGCCATCTGCGCGTACACGGCGTTGACGGACTTGTCCGTGGCGGTGCTCACGGAGATCGGGCCGTACGACACGTCGTCCTCGTTGCCCGGCGCGTAGGAGCTGCCGCTCCAGCCCTCCACGGGGCGCTGGTCCGTGCCGTCGTACACCGTGTTCGGGGTGATCGTCTCACCGTCCTGCGTCGTGGACTTGTTCACGACGGCGGAGGTGAACACGAACGGCTTGAAGGTGGAGCCGACTTGGTAGTCGCGGCGCGTGGCGTTGTTGACGAACTGCTTCGTGTAGTCGATGCCGCCGTACATCGCGACGACCTTGCCGGTGGCCGGGTCGACGGCGACCCCGCCCGCGCGGACGTTGCGGTCCACCTTGCGCGCCTTCTTGTCGACGTGCGCCATCAGCTGATCGTCGACGGCCTTCACGAAGTCGTCCTGCTTGGGCTTCTGGAGCGTCGTCGTGATGCGGTAGCCGCCGCCGGACGTCAGCTCGTCCTCGTCGACGATGTGATGGTCGACCAGATACTGCTTGACGGCCTCCACGACATAGCCCCGCTGCCCGGACAGACCGGTCGGCACCGTGGCCTGGCGCGGCCGCGGGAACTTCATCCCGGCCCGCTCGGCCGGGCTGAGCCAGCCCTGCTTCACCATGCCGTCGAGCACGTAGTTCCAGCGCGCCACCGCGCGGTCCGCGTTGTCGGGGTGCGCGACGACGTCATAGGCGCTCGGCGCATTGAGCAGCGCCGCCAGATACGCGCCCTGGGCCGTGTTGAGATGGAGCGCGTCGACCCCGTAGTACGCCTGCGCGGCGGCCTGGATGCCGTAGGCGTTGCGCCCGAAGTAGCTGGTGTTGAGATAGCCCTCCAGGATGTCGTCCTTGCTCTCCTCGCGGTCCAGCTTGATCGCGATGAAGAACTCCTTCGCCTTGCGGGAGAGCGTCTGTTCCTGGCCCAGGTAGTAGTTCTTCACGTACTGCTGGGTGATCGTCGAACCGGACTGCGTGCCCTTGCCCATGGCGGTGTTCCACGCGGCACGGACCATGGCCGGCGGGTCGACCGCCGACTCGGAGTAGAACTGGCGGTCCTCGGCGGCCAGCGCTGCGTACTGCACGGTCCTCGGGACCTGCGACAGGGAGACGTTCTCGCGGTTGACCTGACCGTCGCGGGCGAGCGGGGTCCCGTCGGCGTACAGATAGACGTTGCTCTGCGCGGTCGCCGCGGCGTTGGCGGGCGGAATGCTGACGACGACGTATCCGATGGCGAACGCGCCGATGACGAGCAGCAGCCCGCCCAGGCCCGTGCCGAGGGTTATGCGCCAGGTGGGCACGAAGCGCCGCCACCCGGTGCGTCTGCGCCCGGTCTGCTTCGTGTGCGAAGCCAGTCCTGCTCGCTGCCGCCCGTCGCTCATGTCTCGCGGAACTCCCGAATCGCGTTGTTACGAGTCGTACGCCCCCTGTGCCTCATTGGACACTGTCGCCCCCGGTGCCGGCTGCCCCGGGCGCCGCGTGCCGTGCCCGGAAAATGCGTGGCATCCGGCGTGCGCCTCTCGTTAGGCTCCTGCGCTTTGCCTCCGACGAAACTCCGGCGGATTCCCCGGGGGAACTTCCCGGCGGACGTCCGACGAATCTCCGACGCATCTCAGACGAATCCCTGCCGTCCTCTTCCTCACCTCCGTCCGACCTCTGCTGGACCTCTTCGGCACTCTCTGCCGACCCCTTATGGAAAGGAGGGTCTCCGTGCGCGCAGCACGGTTGTACGCGGCCGTCGCCGCGAGCGGCTTCCGGCGCCACGCGACGTACCGTACGGCCACGGCCGCCGGTGTGTTCACCAACACGGTGTTCGGCCTGATCCTGGCGTACACCTATATCGCCCTGTGGAACGAGAAGCCGCACCTCGGCGGCTACGACCAGGCCCAGGCGCTGACCTATGTCTGGCTCGGGCAGGCGCTGGCCATGGCGGTCGCCGTGCTCGGCGGCGGCTTCGAGGACGAACTCATCGAGCGGATCCGCACCGGCGATATCGCGATCGACCTGTACCGGCCCGCCGATCTGCAGGCCTGGTGGCTCGCGGGCGACGCCGGCCGGGCCCTGTTCCACCTCATCGCCCGGGGCGCCGTGCCGATGCTGTTCGGCGCGCTGTTCTTCGATCTGGCGCTGCCCGCGCGGCCCGGCGTCTGGCTGGCGTTCGCGGTCGCAGTGGCGCTCGGCGTGGTCGTCAGCTTCGCGATCCGCTACCTCGTGGCGCTGTCCGCGTTCTGGCTGCTCGACGGCGCGGGCGTCGCCCAGATCGCCTGGCTGTCGGGGCTGTTCTTCTCCGGCATGCTCCTGCCGCTGAACGTCTTCCCCGGCTCCCTCGGTGAACTGGCCCGCGCCCTGCCCTGGTCGGCGCTGCTGCAGATCCCCTCGGACGTCCTGCTCGGCAAGCACACGGGACCCGGTCTGCTGCGCGTGTACGCGTTCCAGGCGAGCTGGGCCGTGGGGCTGCTGGCGGCCGGGCGGCTGGTGCAGTCCGCCGCGACGCGACGGGTGGTGGTCCAGGGTGGCTGACACTCGTACGAGCGACATCGTGCACGCAGGTCACGGCACACGTGCGGGGGACACGACGCCCGGCGGGGCACCCGCGCGGCTCCTGGACGGACTGCGCGCGTACGCCCTGATCGCGGCGATGTGGGTCCGCTCCACGATGGCCTACCGCGCGTCCTTCGTGATGACCACGCTGGGCACCACCGTCGGATCCGCGCTGGACTTCGCCGCGATCCTGCTGATGTTCTCGCGGGTCGACCACCTCGGCGGCTACACACTGCCCGAGGTGGCGCTGCTGTACGGCTCGACGGCGACCGCGTTCGGGCTCGCCGACCTCACCCTGGGGCAGATGGACCGGCTCGGCAAGCGGGTGCGGGACGGCACGCTCGACACCCTGCTCGTCCGCCCGGCGCCGGTGCTCGCGCAGGTCGCGGCCGACCGCTTCGCGCTGCGCCGGCTCGGCCGGGTCACCCAGGGCGCCCTGGTCCTCGGGTACGCCCTCCTCTCCCTCGACATCCACTGGACGGTGGCGAAGGCGCTGACGATCCCGCTGATGCTGCTGAGCGGCGCGGGGATCTTCGGGTCGGTGTTCGTCGCGGGCGCGGCCTTCCAGTTCGTCGCGCAGGACGCGTCCGAGGTGCAGAACTCCTTCACCTACGGCGGGAACACGCTGCTGCAGTACCCGCCGACCGTCTTCGCGAAGGACCTGGTGCGCGGCGTCACCTACGCCGTGCCGCTGGCCTTCGTCAACTGGCTGCCCGCGCTGTACGTGCTGGGCCGCCCCTATCCGCTGGACCTGCCGCGGTGGCTGGCGTTCGCGCCGCCGCTGGTCGCGGCGGGCTGCTGTGCGCTCGCCGGGGTCGCCTGGCGGGCGGGACTTCGTTCGTACCGGAGCACGGGGAGCTGAGCATGACCGAGACCGTGGACCGCGCCGTCGGGGACCGCACCCCGCACCAGGGCGCCTTCATCGAACTCGACGGTGTGCGCAAGGTGTTCGACGTACGCCGCAGGACCGGCCTGCTGCGCCGCGAACGGCACGAGGTGCGGGCGGTCGACTCGCTGTCCTTCACCGTGGCGCGCGGCGAGATGGTCGGCTACATCGGGCCGAACGGCGCCGGGAAGTCGACGACCATCAAGATGCTCACCGGCATCCTCACACCGAGCGGCGGCCGGCTGCGCGTGGCGGGCATCGACCCGTCGCGGGAGCGGACGCGACTGGCCCGCCGTATCGGGGTGGTCTTCGGCCAGCGCACCACCCTCTGGTGGGATCTGCCGCTGATCGACTCCTACCGCCTGATGCACCGCATGTACCGCATCCCCGACGCCCGGTTCCGGGAGAACCTCGACCGCTGCGTGGAACTCCTCGAACTGGGCGCGCTGTTGGACGTCCCGGTCCGCCAGCTCTCCCTGGGGCAACGGATGCGGGGCGACATCGCGGCGGCGCTGCTGCACGACCCGGAGGTGCTGTACCTGGACGAGCCGACGATCGGGCTCGATGTGATCAGCAAGGCGAAGGTGCGGGAGTTCCTGCGCGACCTCAACGCATCGGCCGGCACGACGGTCCTGCTCACGACGCACGACCTGACCGACATCGAGCAGCTGTGCCACCGCGTGATGGTCATCGACCACGGCCGTCTGATGTACGACGGCCCGTTGGCGGGTCTGCACGAGGTGGGACGGAGCGAACGCACCCTCGTCGTCGATCTGGAACGCGAGCTTCCGCCGATCGAGGCGGCTCCGGCCCGGGTCGTGCGCGTCGAGGGCCCCCGCCAGTGGCTGGCGTTCCCGGCCGCGGAGTCGGCCGCACCGCTGGTGGCGCGGATCGCGGCGGAGTATCCGCTGGTCGATCTGTCGGTCCGCGAGCCGGACATCGAGGCGGTCATCGCCCGGATGTACGAGGGGGTGGCGAACCCATAGTCTGCTTCTCATGAAGGATGACCAGCCCGGCCGATCCGGCAGCGACGGGACCGGCGGATCCGCACAGCCCGCCGTCGCCGACCTGCGCGCCTCCGACGCCGACCGCGACCGTGTCGTCGAGACGCTCCGGGACGCCCTGGCCGAGGGCCGCCTCGACATGGAGGAGTTCGAGGAGCGCCTGGAGGCGACGTACAAGGCCCGTACGTACGGTGAGTTGGCGCCGATCACCCGTGATCTGCCCGCCGGCGGCGCGTCGGCCGCGCCGGTGTCGATGGTGAAGACGCCGAGCGCGCCGGCGGCGGGTGACGGCTGGTCCTCCCGCATCGGCGGCGCGGCCACGTCCACGATGGGCATCGCCATCATGTCCGGCTTCGAGCGCAAGGGCCGCTGGACCGTGCCCCGCCGCTTCGACTCCTTCGCCTTCTGGGGCGGCGGCGAGATCGACCTGCGCGAGGCGCAGTTCGAGGACCGTGAGGTCGTCATCAACTGCGTCGCGATCATGGGCGGCCTGAACGTGGTCGTCCCGCCCGGCGTCGAGGTCGTGGTCCGCGGCCTGGGCATCATGGGCGGCTTCGACCACCCCCGCGACGACGCCCCCATCGACCCCGGCGCCCCTCGCGTGATCGTCACCGGCCTCGCCCTCATGGGCGGTGTGGGCGTCCAACGCAAGGTCACCCGGGCCGAGAAGCAGCGGCTGCGCGAGGAGCGCCGCCGCGAGCGGGTGGAGCGCCGCGAGGCCCGGCGCACGGAGCTGGAGAACCACCGGGCGGACCGCCGTGAGGCCCATCAGGAGCGCCGCATGGAACGCCGTGAGGCGGCGGAGGAGCGGCGACGGGAGTGGCGGGACCGCTAGGGGGTGTCTCGCCGATCACGCCGGGCTCTGCCCGATGAGGGCCTCGGCCGGGATCCCGCACGCCCGGCTCGGTGAGGACCTGCCCGGCTCGGTGAGGGCCTGCCTCCCCGGTGAGGACCTGCCCGGCTCGGTGAGGACCTGCCCCGTCCGGTGAGGACCCGCACGGCCCGTCGCCCGTCCGCGGCCCCGCGAGCCCGGCTCCCGGACCGGCAGGTCAAAGCTCCGCCGGAGCCGCGCCCTTCAGCTCGGCCAGGTTCACCGACTCGCCCATCTTCCGGTACCCGGCGTCACTCGGGTGGAGGTGATCCCCGGAGTCGTACTGCGGCCGCAGCCGACGGGGGTTGTACGGATCGCGGACCGCACGGTCGAAGTCGACGACGGAGTCGAAGACCCGGCCGGAGCGGATCCGGGCGTTCACGGCCTGGCGGACCGCCTCGAGGCGCGGCTCGTACCCCCGGTGCCCCTCGAACGGGGTGAGCGTCGCCCCGACGACCCGGATGCCGTGCGCATGGGCCTGCCGCGTCATCTCCGTCAGCCCGGCCGTGATCTGGTCGGGGTCGGTCCGGTGCGGGTTGAGCATGATGTCGTTGATGCCGAGCGCGATCACGACGACCTTCACTCCCGTGCGTCCCAGGACGTCCCGGTCGAAGCGGGACAGCGCGCTCGGGTTGTCGGCGGGCCGCCCGCGCCCGTCGGACAGGATGCGGTTGCCGCTGATGCCCTGGTTGGCCACGCCGTAGCGCGGTGCACCGGTCGTGCCGCGGAGCCGGTCGGCGAGCACATCGGGCCACCTGCGGTCCAGGCCGATCGTCGAGGTGATGCCGTCGGTGATCGAGTCGCCGATGACGACGACCGTGCCGTCGGACTCGTTGCCGAGCACGTCCAGGGCCGTCACATACCGCCAGTAGGGGCTGCGCGCGATGTACGCGTCGCCGCTCGCATCCTGCGTACGGTCGCCGTCGGCCAGGTACGAGATCTGCCGGGCGTTGCGGTGGTACGTCACCGGACCGGACTCCAGCGGCGAGAACGTCGTCACCAGCAGGTCCGAGTCGCGCGGGACCAGCATGCGCACGGCATCGCTCATCACCTGCTCGCCGGGCGGGATGACCACGGACGTGTTGCCCGTGAAGGTCAGTCGCCGCAGGCTGCCGGCCGCGGCGGCCGCGCTGCCCGGGGCGGCCGCCACCGCGACGGATGCGTTGGTGATGGTCAGCGGCTGCTGCCCGTACAGGTTGGAGAGGGTGATGCGGGCGCTGGAACCGCCGACACTGCTGTGCACGACGTTGCGGATGGAGTGCCCCGCGTAGCCGCCCTGCTCCGTGCCCGGCTCGGCGCCGGCGGGTGCGGCGGCCCAGGAGGCGACCCATCTGCCGGCGGACGCGGGCGCCGCCGAACCCTGCGGGTGCCGGGGCTCCCCGGACAGGTCGACGCCCACGGAGCCGTCGCTGTGCGACACGCCCACATAGATGCCGCCCGACACCAGGACGACCACCGCGACGATCGCGGCGAGCAGTGCCCCATGGCGGACGCGGGACACCCCCGTCTCTTCGTCGTGACGCTCGTTCATACGGCTGGTGACTCCTCGGGCAGCAGGGAGCCCAAGGCTCCGGTGTGATGATCACCCCATGATGCGGCATGGAGCAGGAGGCACCGGACAGCGGCCCCCCGCTGACTAGACGCCGGGAACTCGTGACGCGTTCCAGAAGCCGGTCGGGAAAAGTGCGGGCCGGGCCCCGGGAGGGACCGGACCGGCGACGCGCGGCACGGCCGGGGCGCACGACGGACGCCGGACAAGGGGGTAGGAAGGGACGCGCCCAAGGGACAAAGGGACAATACGAACGGGAACGTACGGGAGCGGGCGGGAGCCGTCGCGCCGCCGGCGGTGCACCGCACGGCGGTGACGGCGGCGACGGACAGACGGGAACCGGGGGCGGGACCGGCGGAACGGGCGGAGCGCATGGAACGTACGACAGTGCAGGAACGGGCGCCGGGGCAGGGAGCCCCGGCCGTGCCCGGCGGCTTCACGTACAGCGCCGCCGACGAGGAGCGACGGCGCGGTGTGCGTCGGATGAAGACGACCGCGACCGGTCTGCTCCTCCTCGTCGCGCTCGTCTACGTCCTCGCCAAGTGGGCGCAGAACTCCGGCGCGGGCCCCTGGGCGGGCTATGTCGCCGCCGCGACCGAGGCCGGCATGGTCGGCGCGCTGGCCGACTGGTTCGCGGTGACCGCGCTGTTCCGTCGGCCGCTCGGTCTGCCGATCCCGCACACGGCGATCATCCCCACCAAGAAGGACCAGCTGGGCGTGTCGCTGGGCGACTTCGTGGGGGAGAACTTCCTCTCGTCCGACGTCGTGCGCAAACGCCTGCGCGCCGTCGGCATCGGCAGCCGCCTCGGTGCCTGGCTGGCCGAACCCGGGCACGCCGACCGGGTGACGGCGGAGCTCGCCGCCGCGCTGCGCGGCGCCCTCGCCGTGCTGCGGGACTCCGACGTCCAGGCGATCGTCGGCGAGGCCATCACACGGCGCGCCGAAGCCCAGGAGGTCGCGCCGGGCCTCGGGAAGATGCTGGAGCGGATCGTCGCGGACGGCGGGCACCGCCGGGTGGTGGACCTCGTCTGCACGCGGGCCCACGACTGGCTCGCGGAGCACGGCGACGACGTGATGGACGCCGTCCAGGGCGGCGCCCCCGGCTGGACCCCGCGTTTCGTGGACCGCAAGGTCGGCGAGCGCGTCTACAAGGAGCTGGTCCGCTTCGCCGCCGAGATGCGCGACATGCCGGGTCACCCGGCCCGGGCCGCCGTCGACCGCTTCCTCGCCGACTTCGCGAACGACCTCCAGTCCGACACGGACACCCGCGCCCGCGTCGAGCGCCTCAAGGGCGAGATCCTCGCGCGCGGCGAGGTCCAGGACCTCATCGCCTCCGCCTGGTCCGCCGTCCGCTCCATGATCGTGGCGGCCGCAGAGGACGAACGCAGCGAGCTGCGTCTGCGGGTTCGCACCTCCCTCCTCTCCCTCGGCGCCCGGCTGTCCACGGACGCGCGCCTCCAGGCCAAGGTCGACTCCTGGGTCGAGGGTGCCGCGGAGTACGTCGTCACGACCTACCGCGACGAGATCACCGCCCTGATCACGGACACCGTCGCGGGCTGGGACGCCGAGCACACCTCGAAGAAGATCGAGGCCCACATCGGCCGCGACCTGCAGTTCATCCGCATCAACGGCACGGTGGTGGGCTCGCTGGCGGGCCTGGCGATCTATACGGTGACGCGGCTGCTGGGGGCGTAGAGCCGCCGCTGCGGGGTGCGGGAGGCTATCCCCGGTGCCCCAGCACATTCACCACACGGCCCCCCGGGTCGCGTACGAAGAAGCGCCGAACTCCCCACTCCTCGTCGCGCAGTTCACGCACGATCTCCGCGCCGGATGCCCGGACCGCGGCGTACACCGTGTCGACGTCGTCGACCTCGACGCTGAAGTCCGGGATGACCGGGGCGGTCCTCTCCTCGGTGAGGAAGGAGATCTGGGCGGTGGGGTTGGACGGGGAGGCGAGCGTCATGACCCAGCCCTGGTGCATGACCTCCTCGAAGCCCAGGAGGCCGTAGAAGGAGCGGTTGTCGCTCATCGACTGCTCGGAGTCGACGGGGATGTCCGGAACGATACGACGGATGGTCATCGGCTCTGCTTCTCCTCGGAGTCGGGACAGGGGCGAAGGCCGTTCTCACCGGTGCCGCGTCAGCGTCGGCTCGTACGCCAAGTCTGCCCGGAAGCGGCTCGCCACGGCGGCCACAACGAGCACACCCAGCAGGATCAGCACGCTGAAGAAGGCCCACGCGAGCGGCCACACCGCGGCGTCCGGCTCCGGATGCGTCCGGAAGGAGACGTACATGAGGGCCGCCGGCGGGACGCCGACGAGGAGCGGAGACCACCAGAGCCGGTCCCGGCAGCCGAAGTGGACTGCCAGGATCAGGAGCGAGGCGGCCAGCAGGGCGACCCCGACCCCCGTCACCGGGGTCGTCTCCTCGACCGCTCCCGGGCTGCGCGGGCGATTCCGTAAATCCCAGGGGAGAAAGAGCAGATAGGCCCCCGAGGCCAGCGCGGCACCCAGGAGACGTACGAGCCAGCGCTCGGGCAGCGGACGGGCTGACAGTGGCTGCAGCAGCTTCTCGGTCATGACAGCGAGCCTGCCGCCGGGCGGGGGCGGGCGACAGAGTACGGATACTCAGAAGCTCCGCCGCTCCGCCGCTCCGCGCAGGACGACCGCCGCCCCGACGCACCGCGCCAGGGCTCCTTCGCCCGGGTGCCCGGACCCCTCCGCCCCGACGCCCTTGCCTCAGCGCTTGCGCCTCAGCCCCGGCGGTCGGCGACCGCCCAGGAGGCGAGCGCCACGGCGCCGGCGACGCCGAACACGGACGGCCAGGCGCCGATCTTCTTGGCCAGCGGGTGCGATCCGGCGAACGCCGCGACGTAGGCCGCGGTCAGCCCCGCGGCCGCCTTCCCCCCGGCCTCCCGCCGCCACTGCTGCGCAGCCGCGGCCCCGCCCGCCGCGAGCACGACCCCACCGAGCTGCCGCTTCTTCGTCCACCGCGCAACGGCATACCCGCCGACCAGCCCGGCGGCGGCGATGGGGGCACTGGGGATACGGGACATGGGGGACCTCCGGGCCATGGCTGAACCTGACTACTCGATCCTGAGGCTACGCCTCCCTTTTCAGGAGGGGGCAGAGCGCTACCGGGTAGGCATCCCGGGCCTTGAACGGTCACAGGTGCCCTGTTGAGGCGACGGGGGGCACCTGGGGCGCTCATGAGCGGCTGATGGGGTGTGCTTGGGGCATCCAGTGTGGTCAATACAGGACGCGTGCTGATCAATTAACGTCAAACTGAACCTCGATCTAGGCCCGATGGGCCGTGATCGGCAGCATGTTCACATGCAGAATCCTTCACGCACCTCGTCCAAGCGCATCTACTTCGGCCCGCCGCCCAACGTCGACGTTGATCAGTGGTTCAAGGGCCATGCCGAGCTGTACGCCGCCGATGTGCACCGCTTCTCCGGGCGGGGCATATCGGGTACGGCGCACGAGGGCGTCGACTCGATCGTGGCGAGTGGTGGATATGCAGCCGACCGCGATGAAGGCGATGTCGTCATCTACACGGCCATGGGGGGTGACCCGGTCGACGGGCACATCACCAAGGACCAGGAGTTGACGGGGCCCAACGCGGGGTTGGTTCTGAACGAGCGCGAGGGGCTCCCCATCCGCTTTGTTCGCGGCCTGGGAATACGTGGAGGGAAGGCTCGAGACGGGTACCAATACGCGGGCCTCTACCGTGTCGATGAGCACTGGAGCACGCGCACGGAACAGGGCCATCTGATGTGGCAGTTCCGTCTGGTTAAGGACGACGGCGAGGTGGTCCCTGACAGCGTCGAAGTCGAGACCGATGAGGACATGACCGAGGTCGAGCGTGCGGCGGCTCGCTATGTCACGGCGCAGCGACGCGTGCGGAACACCCGCGCCGCCCGCAAGATCAAGTCGCTCTACGAGAACCTGTGTCAGATATGCAGGACTCCCGTGGTGGTTGACGCAGACGGCACGCGCTACAGCGAGGGAGCTCATATCCAGGCCCTAGGCGAGCCGCACTGTGGTCCGGATATCGCGGCCAATATCCTCTGCCTCTGTCCCAACTGCCATGTGCGCTTCGATAACGGGGCCCTCCTGATCACGGATGACCTCAAGGTCGTCGATGGCTTCACCCACGCCTTGGTCGGTGAGCTCTACGTACAGCACAACCGACACCGCATCAGGGCAGAGTTCCTGGAGCAGCATCGGTCGCGCTGGGCCGATCGGAGTGGGGGCTTCTGACGTCACCGGTGTGACGGTCAGAAGCCCCGGAATCGTTGGGGGAGTCGGGATCGGCGCACGCCTGCTGCGTTCAGGCGTTCGCCCCGTGGCACTCCCCATACCCCCGCCCCGACCCGCACCAGCAGGTGGCGGTCCGCTGCGGGGGCCAGGGTTCTGCGCGGCCGCGGGCGGCCAGGGTGGTCGTGTACTGCGGGAGCAGGGACGCGTCCGTGGGGGACGCGGACTCCGAGGCCGCGAAGGCCTCGTAGGAGGGGACCGTGGCGCTGACGATGCCGAGGTTGGGGGTGCCGGAGGCGGCGAGTTCGCGGAGGGAGGACTCTATGGTGGCCAAGTGGGCCTCGTGGGAGGGGTACTCGGCGGCCAGGGCCGGGTAGTCGGCGAGGAGTTCGGTGAGTTCCCCGGCCGGCCAGTGGAGGACGGCCACCGGGAACGGGCGCGACAACGCCTCGCGGTACGTGCCGAGTTCGGCGCGCAGGCGGGAGATCTCGGCGCGGAGCTCGGCGGGGTTGTCGGAGCCGAGGGACCAGACGCGGTTGGGGTCGTGGAGTTCGTCGAGCGGGACCGGGGCCGTGTGGACCGTGTCCGCCAGGGCGTCCCAGGTGTCGTGCGACGCGCCCAGCATGCGGCGCACCCGGTGGCGGCCGAAGAGGACGGGGTGGGTCGCCTGCGGCGGTGTGCCGGGCTCGTCCCCGTCGGGCAGCAGCAGGGTCGCCGCCTCCGTGAACGTCTCGTGCGCCATCTCCAGCTCGTCGTGGGACTCGAGCGTCTCCGCGACGATCACCCAGGGCTCCGGGGTGCGGGGCGCGGCCACCCGTACGCCCTCGATGATCGCCCGTGCCTCCGCCTCGTGGCCGTACTCCCAGAGGTTCGCCGCCTTGAGGGCCTTCACCAGATGCGGGTTGTCCAGCGGGGTGGAGGAGGCGTCGGACAGCAGGCGGTCGTAGAGCGCAGTCGCCCTGACGCGGTCGCCCGCCAGTTCCAGGTGGGCCGCCGCTGTGAGCAGCAGTTGCTCCGCGTCCTCCGGGTAGCGGCCGGCTGTGCGCTCGAGGCGGTCGGCTTCCGCGGTGTGGTCGACGTTGTCCGCGTGGTCTGTGGCAGGCGTGTCGGGGCGCATGACTGACACCGTACTGCCGTACCCGGCCATGAGCGCAGGACTGTTCGTGTGCGGTGCGGCACGGTCGGGATTCGCCCCGTCGCCGGGTCTGATTCGTCCGGTGATGTGGCTGGTCTGTTGTGCCGGGAGCGCCTATCGTGCCGCCGGATCGCGGCCGGGCGGCCCGGTGGCGGGCGGGAGGTGCCGGCATGCGGCGCGGGAAGCGGATTCCGGTCGTCTCGCAGCGCGGACGGCGCCGCCGTGCCCGGCTCGTTCGCGCCCTCTGGAACGGCGCCGAGGTGACCGTCACCGTCGGCGTCATGCTGCTTCTCCTCGTGGTGCACCAGCTCTGGTGGACCAACCGGGAGGCGAAGCAGGGCGCGGAGCGCAAGGTCGAGGCCCTGGAGAGGGAGTGGGGCGGGTCCGCGGGCACGTCGGGCGGTTCCGGCGCCCGGGGCGGGTCGGCGGACGACGGCGGTTCCGGCGGCGGAGGGGGTTCCGTGCGCGCCGGCGGGTCCGGCGCGTCCCCGGCGGGCGGCGGTGCCGGCGTACCGCGCCCCCGCTGGGACCAGGCGTACGCCGTGCTCAGCATTCCCCGCCTCGGGCTTCGCGCGCCGGTGGCGGAGGGGGTGAGCAAGCAGAACGTCCTCAACCACGGGTACGTCGGGCACTACCCGGGGACCGCCCAGCCCGGGCAGGCCGGGAACTTCGCCCTCGCCGGGCACCGGAACACCCACGGCGAGCCCTTCCGCTACATCAACCGGCTCCGCAGGGGGGACGAGGTCGCCGTCGAGACCGAGCGGGCGATCTACACCTACGTCGTGGACGAGGAGCTTCCGCAGACCTCGCCCGGTGACGGCGCCGTGATCGCGCCCGTGCCGCGCAGCCGGGTCCGGCCGGGCCACGGCTACACCGAGCCCGGCTACTACATCACGCTCACCACCTGCACTCCCGAGTACACCTCCCGGTACCGGCTGGTGGTGTGGGGGAAGCTGCGGTCCATGCGGCCGAGGTAGCCGCAGGCCGACCCTCCCGGATGTGTCCGGAAGGCTCGGCCAGGGGCCGCCGTGCGGCGACCCGCATCGGGCCTCCCGGCGGCTACCGGGGTCCGGCGCCCCCGGTGCCGGCGCGAAGAGGGGTGCGCTCCCGCAGCGCCAGCACCGCGACGCCCGCGAGCACGCCCAGTCCGGCCGACACGAGCAGGGCGACGTCCGCGCCGTGGCCCAGCGCGCCGGTGCCGGTCGACACGGCGATGACGAGGGCGACGCCGGCCGATGAGCCGATGTAGCGGGCCGTGTTGTTGGCGCCCGAGCCCATGGCGGCGCGCTCGGGCGGGACGGACTCGACGGCGAGCAGCGGGAGGGCGGCGTTGAGGAGGCCGCTGCCCGCGCCCGCGACGAGCAGGCCGGGAAGCAGCGCGGTCCAGGAGTGGCCGAGCCAGGCGTGCCCGGCCCATGCGCTGCCGAGCCACGAGTCGCCGGATGCCGCGCCGAGCATGCTCAGGACGCCGGCGCTGTGCAGGGCGAACCCGAGGGCCAGCTGGTGGCGGGCCGACACCCGACCGGCCAGTCGCCTGGCCTGCAGGGCGACCACGAAGGACACCCCCGACCAGAGGGCCAGCAGGAGCGCGGTGCCGATCGCGGACATGCCGAGCGTCTGCCGCAGCACCGTCGGGAGGAAGCTGAACAGGCCGATCACCGCCAGGCCCGTGAAGAGTGCTCCCGCGGAGGCGGCGAGGAACGGCGGTCGCCGCAGCAGGCCCAGGTCGATCACGGGAGTGGCCGCGCGGCGCTCGACCAGGGTGAAGACGCCGGTCAGGACGACGGAGGCCGCGAGCAGGACGGCCACCCGTACGTTCAGCCAGCCGTCGCGGCCCAGGGTGAGTGCGCCCAGCAGGGCGACGAGCGCCAGGGCGAAGGTGACCGCGCCCGCGAGGTCGGGGCGGCCCCCGCGCGGCGCCCGTGACTCCGTCAGCACCCGCGCGCCCGCCCCGGCGACCACGAGCGCGGCGACGCCGAGCAGTGCGTACGCCGCGCGCCACTGGACCGTCGCGATCCCGCCCGCGAGGAGCGGGCCGATCGCGATGCCGCCGCTCACGAACGCGCCCCACACACCCGTGGCCCGGATCCTGCCGTGCGCCGTGGGGAAGGCGTGCACCAGCAGTCCGAGACTGCTCGCCAGCACCGCGGCGCTCGCCGCGCCCTGTGCCACGCGGGCCAGCGTGAACAGCCAGGTGGTCGAGGCCAGCGCGCCCAGCGCCGTGGTCAGGCCGAGGGCGGCCGTGCCGGTGAGGAAGATCCGGCGGCGGCCGTGGTCGTCGGCCAGGCTGCCCGCGATCAGGAGCAGGGCGGCGAGGCCGAGCGGCGCGCCGTTGAGCAGCCAGGCCTGGGCGGAGACCGGGGTGTGCAGGGCCGCGGCCGTGTCCGGGAGCGTGACCATCGGGGCGGTGTAGTTCATCAGCGCGACGGCGGTCGCGGCGGACGTGACGGCCAGGGTCGCGCCGGGGCGCCCGGCCGGGCGCGGTGCTTCCCCGACGGGACCGGCGGCCTGTCGGGCAGGCGCGGCGGCCTTCCGGGCGGCCGCGGTGGGCTTCCCGGCCGTCGGCCTGTCGGCCTCCCCGACCGGCGCCGTTGCTCCTCGGGCCGCTTCCCGGGCCGTCTCCTGCGCCGTCCCGGTCGCTTCCCGGGCGGTCTCCTGGGCCGTCCCGGCCGCTTCCCGGGCCGGCTCTCCGCCCGCCCGGGTCTGCTCGGTGGGGCTGGAGTCCTCGGTCGAGGCGAAGGCCTCGGCGGACGTGGGCCGTGACATGGGGTTGCCCCTTCAGGACGGGAGTGTGCGAGTGCGAGTGCCGGACGGGTGGTGGTCGGACGGGCCAGGGCGCGAGTCGCGCGGCGTCCCGCCGTCCACCTACTGGGTTCGTTCAATGAACTTGTGCGTCGTTCCGACCGTAGCACCTAAAGTTCGTTCATTGAACCGGAGCGGCGGAAACTGGCTACAGTGGAGGGCATGGCTCTCGGCAAGGACTACGCCTCGCAGGAATGCACCATCGCCCGCGCTCTCGAAGTGGTCGGCGAGCGCTGGACCCTGCTCGTCATGCGCGACGCCCTGTACGGCGTGCGGCGCTACAACGACTTCCTCGTCCACCTCGGCATCCCGCGCGCCGTCCTGGCCGCCCGCCTCCAGGCGCTGACCGCCGCGGGACTGCTCGAGAAGCGGCGGTACCAGCAGTCGCCGCCGCGCGACGAGTACGTCGTCACCGAGGCCGGCCAGGCCGTGTGGCCGACCCTGCGGGCGCTGAGCGTCTTCGGGCGCGAGTACTGTTCCGACGGCACGCGGCTGCGCTTCTTCCGGCACGCCACCTGCGGCACGGAACTCGGCCCTTACGGCGAGTGCCCCGCCTGCGCAACCGTCGTGCCCCTCGAGGACGTCCTCATGGTGCCGGGCCCGGGACTCGATCCGGAACCGGCGGATCCGGTGAGCCGGGTGCTGGCGCAGCCGCGCCGGCTTCTGACGCCGGTCGTCACGGACCCGTCCGCCGGGGGGACGTCGGGGACGGACGCCGTCGATCGGTTCCCCGCCGATCAGGTATAACGGCAAGGACGTATGCAGGCGTACGTGAGGAACGTACGCACAGGAACGCGCCGGCGGGAACGCCCGGCGCAGCGAGAGAGCACGAAGGAGGGCACCCGGTGCGGAACTGTTCCACGGCCGTGCGGCCCGCCCTGCTGTTCTTCTTCCTGATCGTCGAGACGCTTCTCGTCGACACCGGAAGCCTCTCCGCCGCCGTCGCCCTCGCCGCCACCGCAGCGGCCGGTTCCGCACTCGCCGCCTGCACGCTGCTCGCGGCGCGCTGCGCGCCCGCCGTGCCGCCCACCCGGGTGCGCACCGCCATCCGGGACCGTGAACAGCGCACGGCCTTCCTGCCGCAGCGCGATCCCGACGCCTCGGGGCGCACGCGTCCCCGAGCACCCGGATTCCTCTCTCCGACGGCCGTCGCCTAGGACCCCGCCCCGCATCACGGCGAGTCCTCCGGGCGGCCCGGCCCGTCGTGCCGACGTCCATTCGTCCTTTTCCGGAGCGAACTGCCCCTGCCCCGGCGTGACGCGCTCACGCACCCGGCACGGCCTGATCCCGCTCCGGCACGACGCCCTCGGAGGGCTCACCCATGTCCGTTTTCGCCCACCTGGTCGAGCGGCTCGCCGACCTGCTCCAGCCGCTCTTCCACGCCTCCGCGGCAGCCGCCGCGATCGTCCTGTTCACCGCGGTCGTACGTCTCCTGGTCCACCCCCTGTCGCGGGCCGCCGCCCGCGGGCAGAAGGAGCGGGCCAAGCTCTCGCCGCAGATCGCGGAGCTGCGCACGAAGCACAAGAACGACCCAGAGAAGCTCCAGAAGGCGATCCTCGAGCTGCACGCCCGGGAGAAGGTCTCCCCGCTCTCGGGCTGTCTGCCGTCCCTCTTCCAGCTCCCGGCCTTCTTCCTCCTCTACCACCTGTTCTCCAGCGGCACGATCGGCGGCAAGCCGAACGAACTCCTCGGGCACACGCTCCTCGCGGCGCCGCTGGGCGGCAGGTGGGCCGACGCGCTGAGCGACGGCGGGGTGTTCGGGGCCGGAGGGCTGGTCTACCTCGCGCTGTTCGCCGTGGTCGCCGCCGTCGCCACCTTCAACTACCGCCGCTCCAAGCAGCAGATGGCGAACGCCGGCAGCGCGCTGCCGACGGGCGCGGCCGCCGACGGGCAGCAGGTGCCCGGAGTCGGTGCCATCACCAAGCTGATGCCGTTCATGTCGTACATGACGCTGTTCACGGTGGCGTTCGTCCCGCTGGCCGCCGCGCTGTACGTCGTCACCAGCACGACGTGGAGCGCGGTCGAACGGGCCGTGCTGTACCGGGACATGCCGACGGGCGCCGGCGCCGGTGCGGGAGCGCTGGCCGCGGGCCTCTGACACCGGCTGCCCGGGGCAGGTGCCGGGCAGGTGGGGGCGGCGGCGTCGGGCCGTACGCCGTCGCCCCCTCCCGCACCGGGCCACACATCCGTACCGGGCCCGCGCGCCGTCATTACGGTCCAGTACGTGAACGGGGTATTGCGGACTGGACTGTCGGCTTGGAGGATCGACCAATCACCCGATGGCCGCAACCCATCGGCCGGGCCGCGCTCGATCAGGGGAGCGCTCGACCAGAGGGAGTCAGACCATGAAGCTGCTGCGTGTCGGAACCGCAGGGGCGGAGCGCCCCGCGCTCCTCGACGCGGACGGGACCGTCCGGGACCTGTCCGGCCTCGTCGCGGACATCGACGGTGACCTGCTCGCCGACGAGGCGGCCATCGGCCGGATCAGGGCCGCCGCCGAGTCCGGCGAGCTGCCCGCGCTCGACGCCGAGGGGCTGCGCGTCGGCCCGCCCGTGGGCCGTATCGGCAAAGTCGTGTGCATCGGGCTGAACTACCACGACCACGCGGCCGAGACCGGTGCCCAGCCGCCCGCCGAACCCGTGGTCTTCCTCAAGGCCGCGGACACCGTGGTCGGTCCCCATGACACCGTGCTCGTACCGCGCTCGTCGGAGAAGACCGACTGGGAGGTCGAGCTGGCCGTCGTCATCGGCCGGACCGCGCGGTACGTGGAGTCGGACGAGGAGGCGCTCGCGCACGTCGCCGGGTACGCGATCTCGAACGACGTGTCCGAGCGCGAGTTCCAGATCGAACGCGGCGGCACCTGGGACAAGGGCAAGAACTGCGAGACCTTCAACCCCATCGGACCGTGGCTCGTCACGGCCGACGAGGTCGCCGACCCGCAGGACCTCCCGCTGAGGCTCTGGGTCAACGGCGAGCTCAAGCAGGACGGCAGCACCCGCGACCAGATCTTCCCGGTGGCCGAGGTCGTGCGGTACGTGAGCAGGTTCATGACCCTGTACCCGGGCGATGTCATCAACACGGGCACACCGGCCGGCGTCGCGATGGGGCGTCCGGAGCCCAAGCCGTATCTGCGCGCGGGCGACGTGGTCGAGCTGGAGATCGCCGGTCTCGGCCGGCAGCGTCAGGAGTTCGCGGACGCGTAGTCCAGTGGCGCCCCGGAGAGGGCCGGGCCCCGGCGATATTCGGATGATCCGCGCCGGGGCCTCTGCCTAGCATGCGCGCATGCGGACGTTCGAGGAGCTGATCACCGAGGCCGAGGCCGCGCCCACCGAGGGCTGGGACTTCTCGTGGTTCGAGGGGCGGGCCACCGAGGAGCGGCCCTCGTGGGGGTACCAGCGCTCCATGGGGGAGCGCATGGCGCGGGCGAGCGCGGCGCTGGACATCCAGACCGGCGGCGGAGAGGTGCTGGCGGGGGTGCCGCGGCGGCCGCCGCTGTGCGTCGCGACGGAGGCCTGGCCGCCGAACGTCGCGAAGGCCACGGCGCTGCTGCACCCCTTGGGCACCGTCGTGGTCGCCGATCCGGAGGAGCCGCCGCTGCCGTTCGGGGACGGTGCCTTCGACCTGGTGGTCAGCCGGCACCCGGTGACGCCGTACTTCGACGAGATCGCGCGCGTCCTGCGCCCGGGCGGGACCTACTTCGCCCAGCACGTCGGACCGGCGAGCGTCTTCGAGCTCGTGGAGTACTTCCTCGGACCCCAGCCGGAGGAGATCCGGGGAGCCCGTCATCCGGACGGCGAGCGGGCCCGGGCGGAGGCCGCCGGTCTTGAGATCGTCGATGTGCGCACGGAGCGGCTGCGGGTGGAGTTCTACGACATCGGGGCGGTCGTCCACTTCCTGCGCAAGGTGATCTGGATGGTGCCGGGCTTCACGGTGGCCGCCTACCGTCCCCGCCTGGCGGAGCTGCACGAACGGATCACGTCGGAAGGCCCCTTCGTGGCCCACAGCGCGCGCACGCTGTTCGAGGCGAGGAAGCCGTGACGGCAACCCGGGCGTGGGACCCGGCCCCGTGAGGGCATCCCCGGAGTGAGCCGGACACCTGCGGCCCCGGAGTGGGCCGGAACCCCCGCACCCCCGGGGTGGTCCCGGGGCCGCGGGGGTGACGGCGAACCCCGGGGGTGAAGGTGAGGCACCCCCGGGGAGTTCCTGGACGGCGCCCTACGAGATGAACCTCGTCAGCGCCTCCACCACCAGCGCGTGGTCCTCCAGCTGCGGCAGCCCGGAGACCACCACGGTGCCGATGACGCCGGCGCCCTCCAGCGCCAGGGGGAAGCCGCCGCCGTGCGCCGCGTAGACACCGGGGTCGAGCCGCGAGGACTCCTCGAACGTCGTCCCCTTCTCCCGGAACCGGGTCCCGACCAGCAGCGACGAGCAGCCGTACCGCTCGACGACCCGGCGCTTGCGCTCGATCCAGGCGTCGTTGTCCGGGGTCGAGCCGGGCAGCGCCGCGTGGAAGACCTGCTGGGCGCCGCGGCGGATGTCGATGGCGATCGGGGCGTGGCGCAGCCGGGCCATCTCGACGAGGAGCGAGCCGAGCGCCCAGGCGTCGTCGTGGGTGAAGCGGTGCAGGACGAGCCGCCGCTCCTGGGCCTCGAGCTCGTCGATGGTGGGCGTGGTCACAGCGTCACCGTCCCGCCCTCGCGGGCCGAGCGCCCCGCGGCCTCCAGTACGTCGAGCGCGGCGGCGGCCTCCCACGCGGGCACGGGGTTCGGCGCGCCCTCGCGCAGGGCGGCGGCCACGGCGGTGTAGTACGCGGGGTAGGCGCCCGGGAGCGTCGGCACCGGGCGGCCCCCGCCCGTCAGCGGCGACTCTCCCGCTCCGGTGCGGCCCCACAGCGCCTCCGGCTCCGTGCCCCACTCCTCCTCGGTCGCGGGTCGCAGGCCCTCGCGCAGGGCGGCCTCCTGGGGGTCGAGGCCGTACTTGACGTATCCGGCCTGCGAGCCGAGCACGCGGAAGCGCGGGCCGAGCTGGGCGGCCGTCGCGGAGACGTAGAGGTGCGAGCGGACACCGTTGGTGTGCGTGATCGCGACGAAGGTGTCGTCGTCGGCCTCCGCTCCGGGGCGCCGCACGTCCACCTCCGCGTACACCTGGGCCGCGGGCCCGAACAGCACCAGTGCCTGGTCGACGACATGGCTGCCCAGGTCGAACAGCAGACCGCCGATCTCCTCGGGATCGCCCGACTCGCGCCAGCCGCCCTTCGGCTGCGGCCGCCACCGCTCGAACCGGGACTCGAAGCGCCATACGTCACCGAGCTCGCCGTCGGCCAGCAGCTTGCGCAGCGTACGGAAGTCGTTGTCCCAGCGGCGGTTCTGGAAGACGGAGAGGAGCAGACCGCGGTCGTCGGCCAGGGCGGCCAGCTCGCGGGCCTCGGCCGCGGTGCCCGCGAGGGGCTTGTCCACGACCACCGGGAGGCCCGCCTTCAGGGCTGCCGTGGCGATCGGAACGTGCGTTCTGTTGGGGGAGGCGACGACAATCAGATCGAGGTCGTCGGCTCGGGGCCACAGCTCGTCCGCCGTGGCTGCAAACCGCACATCGGGGAACTCGGCACTGGCCTGCTGTCGCCGCTCCGGGTTCGCGGTGACGACGGTGTCGAGGACCAGGCCCTCGGTGGCGGCGATCAGCGGGGCGTGGAAGACGGAGCCCGCGAGGCCGTAGCCGACGAGGCCGACGCGGAGGGGAGCGCTGGTGCCAGTCATGCACTCCACTTAAGCAACGGTGTTGCCGAAGTGCAAGCGGGAGCGACAATGGCAGACGTGGACAGGGCAACAGGACGACAGGGGGAGCAGTCGTTGATGCGGTGGGCCGCGGGCGCGGACGTCATGGCGCTGCGCGGGCACAATGCCGCGCTCGTGCTCGATCTGCTGAGGACCGCGGGCGAGGCCGGGATCAGCCGGCTGGAGCTGGCCGAGCGCACCGGACTCACCCCGCAGGCCGTCAGCAAGATCACGGCGCGGCTGCGGGGCGACGGGCTCGCCGTGGAGGCGGGGCGCAGGGCGTCCACGGGCGGCAAGCCCGCGACCGTGCTCCAGCTGGTCCCCGAGGCCGGGCACGCGGTCGGGGTGCATCTGGACCGGGACGAGCTCACCGCGGTCCTCGTCGACCTGGTGGGCGGGGTGGTCGCGGAGCGGAGCGCGCCGCTGGACCTGGGGGCGGGCGCCGGTCCCGTGCTCGACGCCGTGGCCGTCGCCGTGGAGGACGTCGTGGAGGGGCTGGAGGCCGGCGGCGGTGGCCTGCTCGGTGTCGGAGTCGCCCTGCCGGGGCCCCTCGACCACCGGCTCGGCGTGCTGCAACGGGTCACCGGCTATCCGGAGTGGGACGGCTTTCCGCTGCGCGAGGCGCTGGCCGCGCGGCTGGGGCTGCCGGTCGTCGTGGACAAGGACACGAACGCGGCGGCGCTCGGAATCGCGCTCGCCCTGGCCGTGGCAGGTGAGCCGGCACAGGATTCCGGACCGGGGTACGACCGCGCACCCGGGCACGACCGGGCGTACGGGCACCACCACGCGTACGACCAGCCGTACGGGAACGAGCAGGCGTACGGGCAGGACCAGCCGTACGGGCAGGAGCAGGGGCGCCGGCAGGGACACGGGAAGGGGCACGGCTCCTTCGCGTACCTCCACCTCGGTACGGGGCTCGGGGCCGGGCTCGTGCTGGACGGCGACGTGTACCGGGGCCCGCGGACCGCGGCGGGGGAGTTCGGCCACCAGGTGATCCAGCTCGACGGTCCGGTGTGCGAGTGCGGGAACCGGGGGTGTGTGGAGGCGCTGTGCCTGAGGGCCGTGGCGCGCGGCGCGGGCGACGAGGCGGCGCGGGTGCTGGGGGTCGCGGCCGCGAACCTCGTGGCGCTGCTGGACATCGACCTGGTGCTGCTGGGCGGCCGGGTCGTCACTGCGGACGAGGAGCAGTTCGTACGCGGCGTCGGGGCGGTTCTCGAGGAGCACGCCCTGCGGGAGGGCACCGAGCGCGTCCCGGTCCGGGTCGCGCCGGGCGGGGCACGGGGGATCGCCGACGGAGCCGCTCAGCTGGTGCTCGCCCCGCTGTTCGGACGCGCGGGGGCTGCGGAGGCGGGCTGAGCGGGCCGGGGGGTGTCATCGGAGCACCGGCGTTCGCTTCGTTGCCGCGGGCCGGCGCCCGCTTGGTCACCGCGGACCGTCGGACCGGCGTTGCCCCGGGGTCGTCACCGCGGGCCGGCGTTGGCTTCGTGAGCGGGTAGGACGCGCCCGGCCCGTGGTGCCCGACGGCGTCGGTGCCGCCGCATCGCCCGTATCGCGGGTGACCGCCGGACGGCACGGAGGGTGCCGTGAGGGGCCTGCGCGGCCCGCATCCGGGGGCGCGGCGCCCCAGCACGTCCGGTCCGGGCTCGCAACTGCTGTGTGTCGCACGGGGGTTCCTCGGGGTCCGATCGGTGGGCCGGGCGCGTCGGCCGGGGCCCCGGAGCGGGTCGCGTGACAGCGTCGGCGGCGACCCGTGGTGTCCGGGTTCCCGGACGGATGCCTTCACCGAAGGGGGCTCCATGCGACCGCGCCCGCTCAGATCCCTGCTCCCCGGCTCCGTGTTCTCCGGCTTCTCCCGGGCCCGGGGCTCCCGGCCCTCCGGCTCGTCCCCCGCTCCCGGGCCCCGCGCCACCTTCCCGGCCTCCGCCTCCTCCGCCCCCGGCTCCCTGACCCTCGGTGCACTCGCCGCAGCGGGTGTCGTGGCCGGCGTCGTCGGTCTCTCGTCGGCCGCGGGCGCCGCCCCGTACCCGCCCGCCCCGCAGGCGTCGCCCACCTGTGCCGCGCTCGGCGGACCCGGCGGCTCCGCCGGCCCCGGATTCCCGCTCACCGCCCGAATCCGGGGCGGCCCGGGCGTCTACCGGGCCGGGGACGGCTTCCAGGGCTGGGAGATCGACCTCGCCAACTCCACGGACGTGACCTGCGACCGGATCCATCCGGTGGTCGTGTTCGTGGACCGGAGCCGTCAGCTGCTGCCCGCCCAGGTGCGTATGGAGTTCAACGACGGGAGCCGCTGGCGGCCCGTGGAGCTGGACCGGACCGACCGGGACGAGACCATCGCCGTGTTCGACGACGGGTTCTCCGGATTCGCGGTGGGGCCCAGGAAGACCGTGACGGTCAAGGTGCGCCTGGCGCTGACGGCCGACGCACGGGCGAACGCGGTCGTCGCCGAGGCCGCCGTCGTGCAGCGCCGGGGTGACGACGGGGACTGGGTGGGGGAGTCGCAGGAGTACCCCTTCGAGGTCGAGGCGGCCTCCGGCGGCCGGAGCACCGAGCCGGTGCTGCCCAGCGGGTCGGCGCAGCCCACCGCACAACCCGACCGGCCGGGCCGTTCGCAGCAGCCCGAACCCTCCCCCTCCGTCCCGGCCCGGCCCACGACGGGTTCGACCCCGGGCGTCGGTACCGGTACCCCGGCGGAACCCTCGGCCGACGGCGGCCGGCCCCGCGGCGGGCACCACGCACACCACGGCGATCGGGGCGGCGGCCCCGAACACGGCGACGACGACGAGCGCGAGCACGGCGGTGGCCGCGAGCACGGAACGGACCGCGACCGGGGAAGCGGCAACGACCGCGACGGCGAGCACGGCCACCGCGCGCCCGAACTCGCCGAGACCGGACGGCGCGGGACGCTCCTCGCGCTCGGCGCCGCCGCGGGTGTCATGGTCCTCGGAGGCGCCGCGCTCCTGGCGCTGGCCCGCCGCCCCCGCTGAGCGACGGCGGCCCGAAACCGCTGTTCACCGCCGTCTGCGACCATCCCTCCCGTGGACTACCCGAACGACCAGGCACCTGGCGCACCCGTCCGCTCCGGTATCCCCGAGCACGGGCGCATCCCGAAGTACTACGCGGTCAAGGCCCGTATCGCCGCGCTCGTCGACGAGTTGGGGGAGGGCGGCACCCTGCCGACCGAACGCGACCTCGCCGAGCGGTACGAGGTCGCGCGCGAGACCGTGCGCCAAGCCCTGCGCGAACTGCTGCTGGAGGGGAGGCTGCGCCGCAAGGGGCGCGGCACCGTCGTCGCGGGCCCCAAGCTGGAACAGCCGCTGTCGCTCGCGAGCTACACCGAGGGCGTGCGCAGGCAGGGGCGCAGGCCCGGCCGCAGCCTCATCACGCTCGACCGCTTCCCGTGCCCGCCCGCCCTCGCCGCCGAGACCGGGCTGACGCGCGGCGAGCCCGTGTGGCACATGGAGCGCGTCCTGCTCGCCGACGACGAGCGGGTGGGTCTGGAGAGCACCTACGTCGCCGTGGGCCGGGTGCCGCACCTCGACACCGAGTTCGATCCGGACTCCTCGTACTACGGGTATCTGCGCGACCGGCTCGGCATCGGCCTCGGCGACGCCGACGAACGGATCGAGACCGTGCTGGCCACCCCCCGCGAGGCCCTGCTCATCGGTACGCCGCCCGCGCTGCCGATGCTCCTCATCCACCGAGTCTCCCGGGACACGGAGGGCGGGCCGCTGGAACGCGTGCGCACGCTCTACCGCGGTGACCGGTTCTCCTTCACCACCCACCTGGGCGGCAGCGGCCGCTAGGGGCTGCTGCCGCCCCGGTGGGGGCGCGGACCCGCACCCGGTCTCCACACCCTCATCGCACAATGGTAACGGGAACATAACGGGTCTAGTCCAAGCTTGGGTGGCAGTTCACCGTCCCGTTGCCGGTCCGACCGCAACGGGCCACCCTTCGCGAGGAGCGTGACCGCCGTGAGAGTGATAGTCGTAGGCGCCGGCGTCGTGGGCACCATGCACGCCTGGCAGGCACTGGAGCGCGGCCACGAGGTCGTGCAGATCGAAAGGGAGGCCGAGGCCCGCGGGGCCTCGCTCCGCAACTTCGGCCAGATCTGGGTGAGTGGCCGCGCGGGAGGCGAGGAGCTCGACACCGCCCTGCGCGCCCGGGAGCTGTGGGAGGGCATGGGCGCACGCGTCCCCGGCCTCGGCTTCCGCCCCAACGGCTCGCTCACGCCGGTCCGCAGCGACCTCGAACGGGCCGTCGCGGAAGCCGCCCTGGCCCGTCCCGACGCGGCCGCCCGGGGCTACAAGCTGCTCACCGTGCAGGAGGCCCGCGCCCTCAATCCGGCCCTGCGCGGCGACTTCGGGGCCGCGCTGTACTGCGAGCGCGACGCCGCGGTGGAGCCGCGCACCGCACAACTCGCGCTGCGCGCCGAGCTGTCGAAGTCCCCGCGCTACACCTTCCTGCCCGGGCGTGAGGTCCGGGACGTCGTCGGTGACCGGGCGGCGGTCCGCGACGACCACGGCGATGTGCACAGCGGCGACGTCGTCGTGCTCTGCACGGGCGCCTGGCTCGGTGGGCTCGTGCGCGAGCTCGCGGGACCCGTACTTCCCGTCCGGCGGGTGCGGTTGCAGATGATGCAGACCGACCCGCTCGGCGAGCCGCTCACCACCTCGGTCGCCGACGCGGACAGCTTCCGGTACTACCCGGCGTACGCGTCCGGGGCGCTCGACGAACTCAACGCCCGGCAGCCGCAGGGCGTGACGGCCGCCGTGCACAGGATGCAGCTGCTGATGGTGCAGCGCCGCGACGGCGGGCTGACCATCGGCGACACCCACGAGTACGAGCACCCCTTCGCCTTCGACACCGTCGAGGACCCCTACGAGCACCTCACCGAGGTCGTCGAGGGCTTCCTCGGACGCCCGCTGCCGAAGATCCGGCGCCGCTGGGCCGGCGTGTACGCGCAGTGCACCGACACCGGCCGCGTCGTGCACCGGCAGCAGGTGCGTGACGGAGTGTGGCTGGTCACCGGGCCCGGCGGGCGCGGGATGACCTGCTCGCCCGCGATCGCCGAGCGGACCGCCGACGAACTGGGCTGGTGACAGCGGACATGAACGACGACAAGGAAGCGACCGGGGCCATGGACACGACCCACAACGCCGGAACCGGCCACGACATCCGTCTCGTGGTGCTCGACATGGCGGGCACCACCGTCGCCGACGGGGGCCTCGTCGAGCAGGCCTTCGCGGCGGCCGCCGCTGAACTGGGCGTCGAGCCCGGCTCCGCCGAGCACACGGACCAGCTCGACTACATACGCGCCACCATGGGCGAGTCGAAGATCTCCGTCTTCCGGCACCTCTTCGGGGCGGAGGAGGCGGCCCAGCGGGCCAACGCGGCCTTCGAGAAGGCGTACGGCGAACTGGTCGAAGCGGGCCGGATCGCACCCGTCGCCGGGGCCCGCGAGACCATCGAGGCACTGCGCGCCGCCGGCCGGACCGTGGTCCTGACCACCGGGTTCGCCCGCGTCACTCAGGACGCGATCCTCGACGCGCTGGGCTGGCGGGACCTGCTCGAGCTGACACTGTGCCCGGCCGATGCGGGCGGCCGCGGGCGGCCGTATCCGGACATGGTCCTGGAGGCGTTCCTGCGGACCGGGGCCGCGGACGGCGTGCGGCAGATCGCCGTCGTCGGCGACACGTCCTACGACATGCTCAGCGGCGTACGCGCCGGGGCCGGCCTCGTCGCCGGCGTGCTCACCGGGGCGCACGGCGCCGACGCGCTGCGCGAGGCCGGGGCCACCCATGTGCTCGGCTCGGTGGCGGAACTGCCGGCGCTCCTCGACCGGGCGGGCCGCCCCGACGGACCCGAAGGGGGGCCGCGATGAGCAGCGGCATCCGGTTCGACCGGGTGTCCGTCGCCTACGGCGGGACCACCGTCCTGGACTCGCTCGACCTGACCGTCGAGCCCGGCGAGGTCATGGCGCTGCTCGGACCGTCCGGCTCCGGCAAGACCACCGCGCTGCGGGCCGTCGCCGGGTTCGTACGCCCCGCATCGGGGCGGGTTTTCATCGGTGACCGGGACGTCACGGACCTGCCGCCCCACCGGCGCGGCATCGGCATGGTGGTGCAGCAGTACGCGCTGTTCCCCCATATGCGGGTCGAGGACAACGTCGCCTTCGGGCTGAAGGCGCAGAAGGTGAACAGGGCCGGGATACCCGGCCGGGTCTCCGAGGCGTTGGAGATGACCGGGATGGCCGCCTACGCCGGGCGGTATCCGCGGGAGCTGTCCGGAGGCCAGCAGCAGCGCGTCGCCATCGCTCGGGCGCTCGCCATCCGGCCCGGGGTGCTGCTGCTCGACGAGCCGCTGTCAGCACTGGACGCACAGCTGCGGTCCGGGATGCTCGCCGAACTGGCCCGGCTGCACCGGGAGCTGCCCGAGGTCTCGATCCTGTACGTCACCCACGACCAGGTCGAGGCGCTGACCCTGGCCGACCGGATCGCCGTGATGGACCGGGCGCGGCTCCAGGACTGCGGAACGCCGCGGGAGCTCTACCGGTCGCCGAGGACGCGGTTCACGGCGGGCTTCGTCGGACATGCGAATCTGCTGCCGGTGACCGTGGGCGCGGGCGGTGTCACCTTCGGCGGGACCGCACTCGACGTGGCCGTGACGGACGCCCTCACCGGCGCCTCGGCGACCCTGTGCGTACGCCCCCATGTGGTGGGCCTGGGCCCCGGGCCCAATGCGCTCACCGGAAGCGTGAGCGAGGTCCAGTGGCGCGGGGCCACCCACCGGCTGTACGTCGACGTGGACGGCCACCGGGTGATGGCGGACCTGCGGGAACGGGACCTCCGGGTGCCTCCCTCACTGGGCGCCGAGGTCACCCTGCACTTCGCGCCGGAGGACGCGGTGCTGCTGCCCGCAGGGGTGGGCACCGATGGGTAGCCCCCGTGAGCCCCTGCTGACGAGGCACCCGGCACCGGGGGATGCGCCCGCACTCGCCGACACCTCCGCCCCGGCCGGAGCGGCGGGTGCCCCCACCGCCCTGCGCGGATCGGGCCCGCGGCGGCCCGGCCGGGGCGTGCCGGCCGTGGTGTGGGCCCTGCCGCCCGTCGCCGCTCTCGGCCTCGTCTTCCTCTACCCCCTCGCCCTCGTCGTGCGGCAGTCCTTCCGGCCGGACACCGGCGGCACCTCCCTCGCGCCCTACTCCGGCGTCTTCGCCTCGCAGGCGTTCCGTGAGGCGCTGAGCACCACCGTGTGGCTGGCCGCCGGGTCCACCGCCGGATGCGTGGTCCTCGGGTTCGTGCTCGCCCTGGTGATCTCCTTCGTGCCGTTCCCCGGAGGCCGGGCCGTCGCGAAGTTCATCGACGTGTTCCTGTCCTTCCCGTCGTTCCTCATCACGCTCGCGCTGCTGTTCGTCTACGGCAGCGTGGGGATGGCGAACGGGATGTGGACCGACGTGACCGGGAGCGCCCAGGGGCCCTTCCGGTTCCTCGCCACACCGTGGGGGGTGCTCCTCGCCGAGGTCACCTACTTCACGCCGTTCGTGATGCGCCCGCTGCTCGCCGCGTTCTCGCAGATCGACGGCGCGCAGCTGGAGGTGGCGTCCTCGCTCGGGGCGCGGCCCGGCCGGATCGTCCGGCAGGTGATCCTTCCCGAGGCGCTGCCCGCACTCGCCGCCGGCGGGAGCCTCGTCCTCGTCATGTGCCTGAACGAGTTCGGCATCGTGCTGTTCACCGGGGCCAAGGGCGTCACGACGCTGCCGATGCTCGTCTACAGCAAGGCGATCCTCGAATCCGACTATCCGGGTGCGTGTGTCGTCGCCGTCGTCAATGTGCTGATCTCCGTGGGTCTCTACGGGCTGTACCGGGTGGTGAGCCGTCGTGTTGGTGCATAGCCGCAAGGGCAGGTGGGCCCTCTGGGCGCTGTTCTTCGTGCTCTTCGTCCCGCTCTTCGCGCTGCCGCTGCTCGTCGTCGTCGCGGCGTCGTTCTCCACGCACTGGTCGGGCGCGTTTCCGTCCGGGTTCACCACCGGGCACTACACGGCCGCCACGCGCGGGGACTCGCTCCAGGCCCTCGTCACCAGTCTCGTCACGGCGGTCAGCGCCAGCCTGCTCGCGCTCACCGTGGGCAGCTGGGCCGCGCTGGCCTCCGCCGCGCTGGGCAGGCGCGGGCGCAGGGTCATGGACGCCCTGTTCGTGCTGCCCGTCGCCGTGCCGTCCGTGGTCGTGGGGCTCGCGATCCTGGTCGCCTTCTCCCAGCCGCCGATGCTGCTGAACGGCACGCGGTGGATCGTCATCCTCGCGCACACGGTCCTTGTCACGGCGTTCGCCCATCGGTCGGTCTCCGCTGCCATCGTGCGACTCGACCCGGCGTACGAGCAGGCCGCGGCGTCCCTCGGCGCCCGGCCGGCGTACGTCCTCCTGCGGGTGAAGCTGCCGCTCCTGCTGCCCTCGCTGAACGCGGCGGCCGGGCTCTGCTTCGCCCTGTCCATGGGTGAGTTGAGCGCCACGATGATGCTCTACCCGCCGGACTGGATGCCGCTGCCCGTGCAGATCTTCGCGACCACCGACCGTGGCTCGCTGTTCACCGGCTCGGCGATCTCCGTGGTGCTGATGGGGACCACCCTGCTCGTGCTGCTCGCCGTCTCCCGGATCCGCACCAAGGCCTCCTACCGCTGACCCACCCCCCCGCCCGTTCCGTACGCACCGTCCCCGTCGAGGAGTTCACTTCGTCATGCGCACCCACGTCAGAAACGCCGTCCGCCCGGTCGCCGCCGTCTCCGGCGCCCTCACCCTCGCCGCCTCGCTCACCGCCTGCGGCGGCAACTCCGCAGCCTCCGACGACAAGGTCGTCACCGTCTACAGCGCCGACGGCCTCAAGGGCGAGAACGGCGACGGCTGGTACGACCAGGTCTTCAAGGACTTCCAGAAGAAGACCGGTATCAAGGTCAAGTACGTCGAGGGCGGCTCCGGCGAGATCGTGCAGCGCGCCGTCCGCGAGAAGAGCAACCCGCAGGCCGACGTCGTCGTCACGCTGCCGCCGTTCATCCAGCAGGCCGACGGCAAGGGACTGCTCGCCAAGTACGACCCCGCGGGCGCCGACCAGGTCGACGGCGCGGACAAGGCCGAGGACGGCACCTGGACCTCGGTCGTCAACAACTACTTCGGCTTCGTCTACAACAAGAAGGAGCTGAAGACCGCGCCCACCACCTGGGACGAGCTCACCGGCGGCAGGTACAGCGACAAGCTCCAGTACTCCACTCCCGGTGTGGCCGGCGACGGCACCGCCGTCCTCATCAAGGCGATGCACGACTTCGGCGGCAAGGAGCCCGCCCTGGCGTACCTGAAGAAGCTCCAGGCCAACAACGTCGGCCCCTCCGCGTCCACCGGCAAGCTCGCGCCGAAGGTCGACAAGGGCGAACTGCTCGTCGCCAACGGCGATGTGCAGATGAACTACGCCCAGTCCAAGGACATGCCGAACCTCGGCATCTGGTTCCCGGCGAAGAAGGGCGGCAAGCCGACCACGTTCGCCCTGCCCTACGCCGCCGGGCTCGTGAACAGGGCCCCGCACAGCGAGAACGGCAGGAAGCTCCTCGACTTCATGCTCAGCCAGAAGGCTCAGCAGCAGGTCAGCGAGATCGGCGGCGGCTTCTCCGCACGCAAGGACGTGAAGGCGACCGACGCGAACGCGATCGCGCTGGCCAAGCTGATGGACGGCGTCGAGGTCTTCCAGCCGGACTGGGCCGACATCGACAAGAACCTGCAGAGCTACGTGGACGCCTGGAAGTCGGCGACCGGCAGCTGATCCTCGCCGGCAGCCGGCAGCCGGCGGAAGGTTCACGGTATCGGGAGGGTCACGATCACCAGGGGCTGACTAGGCTGGGGGCGTCGGCACAGTGCTGTGGCGGCGCCCCCAGCACATCGCACCACCGTGTCACGGCAGGAGACCGCCCGATGATGGCAGAGCGCAAGCCGATCGAATCCTGGCTCACCGACATGGACGGCGTCCTCATCCACGAGGGCGTGCCGATTCCCGGCGCCGACGCCTTCATCAAGAAGCTGCGCGAGACCGGCAAGCCGTTCCTGGTCCTCACCAACAACTCGATCTACACCCCGCGCGACCTGCACGCCCGGCTCAGCCGGATGGGCCTGGACGTGCCCGAGGCCAACATCTGGACATCCGCACTGGCCACGGCCACGTTCCTGGACTCCCAGCGCCCCGGCGGCACCGCGTATGTCATCGGCGAGGCGGGCCTGACGACCGCGCTGCACGACATCGGGTACGTCCTCACCGACGACGACCCCGACTACGTGGTGCTCGGCGAGACGCGTACCTACTCGTTCGAGGCCATGACCAAGGCGGTCCGGCTGATCGACCGCGGGGCCCGGTTCATCGCCACCAACCCCGACGAGACCGGTCCCTCGCCCGAGGGCCCGCTGCCCGCGACCGGCGCGGTCGCGGCGTTGATCACCCAGGCCACGGGGAAGCGCCCGTACTTCGCGGGCAAGCCGAACCCGCTGATGATGCGGACCGGGCTGAACTCGATCGGGGCGCACTCGGAGAGCAGCGCGATGATCGGTGACCGGATGGACACCGACATCCTGGCGGGGCTGGAGGCCGGGATGGAGACCTTCCTCGTGCTCACCGGGCTGACCGACCGTTCGGACATAGAGCGGCACCCCTTCCGGCCCTCCAAGGTCGTCGACTCGATCGCGGACCTCGTCGACCTGGTCTGACGCGGACCTCGTCGACCCGTCCGAACGTCCGGCGCCGGGCCCCGTGCGGAGCCGGGGACCGGCCGCCGGGCGGTGTCCGACGTGCGCGTGCCGGGCGTCGCCCGGATGGCCCACAGTGGGCCTGTCCCGGATGCGGAAACCCGCCGAGTGCGTGAACCTGCCGGTGTCAGGAGGTTCACGATGCGTACATCGGCACTAGCTCTCCGTGCCGCAGTGGTGGCCGTCGTACTCGCGGCTGCGCCCGTCGCCGCCGCCCATGCGGTCGGCGGCGGAACGGTCACCGCGAATCCGTCGGCCGCGCGGCCCGGTGCCGAGGTCGACCTGAACGTCTCCGGCTGCCACGGCGCCGGCGGCCGGGCCGACTCGGACGCCTTCGTGGCCCCGGCCGACCTCGCGCCCTCCGGCGGCGCGGCGCCCCCCGCGGCCGCCGCGCCCACCGCCGGGCTCCCCACCCTGGTCGCCCAGGCCCGGGTCCGGTCGTCCATCGCGCCGGGCGACCACGCCATCACGGTGACCTGCGAGGACACCCGGATCACGGGCACCCTCCACGTCGTCGACCCGGCGCGGCCCGCTCCCTCGCCGACCGCGCCCGTCAGCGCCGGCGGCGGCGGCACCGCCCCGATCTCGGTCGCCGGTGAGCGGGCCGAGGACAACGGCCCGGGCGCCGTGCAGACCGTCACCGGACTCGTGCTCGCCGGGGTCGCCGCGACCGTGGTCGCCTTCCGCAGCGCGCGCCGGCGCCGGCCGCCGGGCGCCCACTGAGCGGCGGGGCGTGATGCGGGCTCCGGGGCGACGCAGGGACGGTGCCGGGGACGACCCGGCGAACGCTCCGGGGGCGACGTGATCAAGGTGCCGGGAACAGCGAAAGGGCGCACGGGAATGTCGGACGGCGAACCCTCATCGGGAACCGGGCGGCTGCTCATGGGCGTGGCCTGGGCGGTGCTGCTGCTCGGACTGTGGCTGTGGGGCAGCGACCTCACTGACGTACCCGGCGGCCTGTCCGGACCGACCACGGGGGACGTGGCCGCCGTCGGCCGCCCCCTGGAGGTGGAACTCCCGCCCGCGGCGCATCCGTTGAGTTCCGCAGCGCCCCAACGCCTCGACATCCCCTCGATCCAGGTGCAGGCGCCCGTCGTCCCCCGCGGGCTCGACCGCGACGGCGCCGTCGACCCGCCGCCCTACGACCAGTCCGAGACCGTCGGCTGGTACCAGGGGGGACCGGCACCCGGGGCACCCGGCGCCGCCCTCCTCGTCGCCCACCTCGACACCGACTCGCGCCCCGCCGTGTTCCACCGGCTCAGCGCGCTGCGCCCCGGGGCCAAGATCCGCGTCACCCGTGCCGACGGCACCCTCGCCGAGTTCACCGTCGACGACATCGAGGTCCAGTCGCGCGACCACTTCGACGCCGGGCAGGTGTACGGGCCGCACCAGCAGGGCCGGGCCGAACTGCGGCTCATCACCTGCGGAGGCCGCTACGACCGGTCGCGGCACGCGTATACGGCGAACGTGGTCGTGAGCGCCTATCTGACGCACGGCTGACCGGCGGGCGACCCCCGCCGTCGACGCAGGCATCTCCTCGACCCCCGCGGCCCGTTGACGCGGGCGCCCCCTCGCGCCCCGTTGACGCGGGCGCACCCCCTCGCGGCGCGTGTCCGGGCGACGCAAGCGCCCCTCGCACGCTGGTCCGGTGACCCGGGCGCCGCCTCGCGCGCCCCCGATCGGCGACGCGGGCGCACCCCCTTGCGCCCTTCCCGTGGTCACCGGCTCCTGTGTCACGATGGAGAGCCAGACGGTGCACCCGAGGGGGAGTGGATGTACGGCAGGACGCTGAGGGTGTCGTCGGCGATCATGGGGGCGGCGCTGCTGCTGGCCGGATGCTCCTCGGGCGGTTCGGACGACGACGGTGCGGGCGCGAAAGTGAAGCAGCAGCCCAGGAGCCGCGACCCGTACTGGGTCAACCCGGACGGGACGGCGGCGCGGCAGGCCGCCGCGTACGAGAAGGACGGCCGCACGGGCGAAGCCGCGCAGATCCGGAAGATCGCCGAACAGCCGACCGGCGAGTGGATCGGCCCCGAGAACCCGGAGCAGGAGGCCCGCGGCTTCACCGAGGCGGCAGGGAAGGCGAACCGGGACGCGCTGCTCGTGCTCTACGACATCCCGCACCGCGACTGCGGCAACTACTCCAGCGGCGGCGCAGCCGACGGCAACGCCTACCGCGCCTGGATCGACGGTGTCGCCAAGGGCATCGGGGACCGTCCGGCGACGGTCGTCCTGGAACCGGACGCGGTGCTGCACCTGGTCGACGGCTGTACCCCGGCCCAGTTCGCGGAGGAGCGCTACGACCTCCTCAAGGGCGCGGTCACGAAGCTGACGTCGCTGAAGAACACCAAGGTCTACCTGGACGCGGGCAACGCCGGCTGGGGCAAGCCCGACCAGATCTTCCAGGCGCTCCGGCGGGCGGGCATCGACCAGGCCGACGGCTTCACCGTCAACGTCTCCAACTTCTACTCGACGGCGGACAGTACGCGGTACGGCAAGGAGCTGTCCGCGAAGGTCGGGGGCAAGCCCTTCCTGATCGACACCAGCCGCAACGGCAACGGCCCCTACACCGGCGGCGACCCGGACGAGCGCTGGTGCAACCCGCCCGGCCGTGCCCTCGGCGAGGCGCCCACCACGAAGACCGGCGACCCGCTCGTCCACGCCTACGTCTGGGTCAAGCGCCCCGGCGAGTCGGACGGCACCTGCAAGGGCGGCCCGAAGGCGGGGCAGTGGTGGGCGTCGTACGCGCTGAAGCTGGCGAAGGCGTCCCGGTAGCCCTGGGCCCGGTGGTCAGTACGGCGCGAGGGCGCCCTCCGTGCCGGAGGACGCCCTCGCGCCGCGCAACTCGCCGAGGATCAGGGCACCTTCACCCACTGCGCCTTGCTCGGCGTCCCCCGGCCGTCCGTCACGAACAGCATGTACCAGCCCGACTCGACCAGATTGCGGTTCTTCGGGACGGTGACCGTGATGCCGTCGTCCGTCTTCTTGAAGTCCAGCGCGATGGAGCGCTGGTCGACGTCGGTGACGTGCGTCGACGCACTCGGCCGGATCATCCGGGCCGACTTGACGGACGCGGCCTGCGCCGAGGTGAACGTCGCCGAGCCGCCCCGCGGGATGGTCTTCGGACCGCCGCCGAGGGACGGCCGCGAGTCCCGGTACAGATACGGCGGCGTGTAGATCTCGATGCGCTGCTCGAACGTGCCCGGCTTGGTGTTGGCCTGGTCGGCGTACAGCGAGTCCGAACCGAAGAACAGCACCCGGCCGTCGGGCAGCAGGATCGAGCCCGAGTGGTAGTTGCGGCCGACCAGCGGATCGGCGACCCGCTCGAAGGTGTTGCTGTCCGGCCGGTAGATGCGCGCCTGGTGGATGTTGGAGTCACCGCGGCCGCGGTAGTCCTCGGAGCCGCCGGAGACCAGCACGGTGTCGTCGGGCAGGATCGACGTCTGCGGATAGCGGGTGCCCTTCTCCAGCTCGGGCCCGTCGACGAACCGCGGGTGCTTCGCCTTCAGATCGACGATGCGGGTCTTCTTGCTGGACAGCTTGGACTCGCCGACCCCGCCGCCGCCGATCACCATGTACTTCTCGTTCTGGGCGGGCGGCAGCAGCACCGTGCCGGAGGTCTCCATCATGTTCGGGTCGCTCAGCCCGGGGACCTTGCTGAACTTGTTGGTCCTCAGGTCCCACACGCCCGGGTCACGTCCGACGTTGTCCGGGCCGTAGCCCGCGTTCGAACCCGAGTAGAAGAGCTTGCCGTTCTGCATCAGCGAGATCGCCGGGTAGGTCGGGAACTGGCGGATGCCCTTGGTGTACGTCCACTTCCGCGTCTTCGGGTCGAAGACCTCGTTCTTGCCCGGCACCAGCTGTCCGATCTCGTCGAGGCCGGACAGGCTCAGCACCTTGCCGTCGCTGAGCGTCGTCAGCGTCGGGTACCAGCGGGCCTCGTTCATCGGGTCGACCTTGATGTACTTCTCGGCGACCGGGTCGAACTCGAAGGCGTCGCGGATGCCCTGGAAGTCCTTCTTGTCGAGGGCGAGCTTCTGCGCCATGCCGTAGGTGTTGCGTGCGTCCGCCCCGGACAGGCCCTGGATCCGGTAGTTGTCCTGGGTGCCGGTCTCGTACTTCGCGCCGCTCTGCCGCGCCTCGACGTAGATGCGGCCGAGGCCCGGGTCGTTGCGCACGAAGGCACCGGTCTTCGGGTCGAAGACCTTCTTCGCCCGCTCGACGACCACCGGGTCCTTGGAGACGAACGTCTTGTGGTTGGCCTTGCCGGTGAAACGGGTGCCCGCGGGCAGCGTGATCGGCTTGTCCGGGTTCTCGTTGTGGACGATCATCAGGCCGCCGGCCTTGCTGACGTCGCCCTTCAGCTTCTCGTACCGCTTCGTACCGCCCGCGATCAGCAGATTGCCGTTGGCCAGCTGGGTGTGGCCGGTGCAGAACAGGTCCTTCGGCGTGGGGATCTTCTTGATGGTGTTCTTCACCGGATCCCAGATCCGGGTGTCGAACTTCTTCTTGTCGAAGTTCTGCTGGTTGTTGCCCGAACCCGCGATGAGCAGCACCTTGCCGGTGTGCAGGAGTGCCGCGTGGATCGTGTCCTGCCGGTACTGCGGGGGGAATTCGACGATGTCCCAGTGGCCGTTGCGGGCCTTGTACTCGGGCTTGTTGATGACGTAGTCGTGGTACTGGGCGGTGCCGAAGCGGTACAGCCAGGGTCCGTTCATCCCGGCGAGCGCCACGACCACCGCCGTGCCTATCGCCCAGCGGCGTGCGCGGCGGGAGCTGGAGCGGTCCTTCATGTGTTGCGTCCCCCAAGGGCGATCTGCATGGTCTCGTCGTCACCGGCCCAGCTCGGCCTCTCCGGAGGCGTGGGCGCAGGCGGTGGCGTACGGGGCTTCTTCTTCTCCTGCCGCAGCGTGTACTGCCACGCGAAGATCGGCGACGCGGTGATCAGCAGGGCGAAGGACGCCCAGGTGACCATCGCCGGGTGCGAGTGCCCGAAGAAGAAGGACGCGACGATCGAGCCGCCGAAGATCACCATGAAGAACAGATGGATCCGGAAGGTGCCGAACAGTGTGTCCGGACTGGCCGAGTCGCCCTTGGGGGTCACCACGAACTTGCTCTTGCGGCGGAGCACGGCGTCCATGAGGGAGCGTGCGTAGATCGGGGCCGAGAGCGCCGACATGACCATGCCCGCCACACCGCCCGATCCCTCGGGCTCGTGCGGTGAGACGTTGTGGCGGCGGTTCCAGATGTACAGGCCGATCTGCAACGCGGAGGCGTTGCCGTACAGCATCAGCCACACCGTCGGGTCGATGTTCACACCCGAGGCGCCCAGGCCCAGGAACAGCGCGCAGCTCAGCGCCGCGAGGATCCAGTTGAGGGCGGACATCGGGTAGAAGATGATCATCATCGTGTAGTTGAAGAGCTTGCCCGGCGGCAGCGAGAAGAAGCCCTTCCAGTACTGCTTGAGGATCGTCTCGTAGGTGCCGCGGGACCAGCGCAGCTGCTGGGTGAAGAAGTCCGTCCAGGCGTTCGGGCCCTCGCCGACGGCGAGCACGTCCGGGGTGTAGACCGACTTCCACTTCCGGCCCGTGGCCGGGTTCTTGTGGCGGTGGATCTCGAATCCGGTCGCCATGTCCTCGGTGATCGAGTCGTACAGCCCGCCGATCTGCTGGAGCGCCTTGATGCGTACGGCGTTGGAGGTGCCGACGAACATCGGGGCGCCGTAGGCGTTGCCCGCGCGCTGGATGAGCGCGTGGAACAGGAACTGCTGGGACTCGGCGGCCTTGGTGACGAACGTGTCGTAATTGCCGTACACCTGGGGGCCGATGACGAAGCCGACGTCGGGGTCGCGAAAGAAGCCGAGCATCCGCTCCAGGTAGTTGGGCAGTGGCACGTGGTCGGTGTCGACGGAGGCGAAGTAGTCGTAGTCGTCGCCGTGCGCGTCGAGCCAGGCGTTGTAGTTCCCGTGCTTGGTCTTGGCGCGGTGCGGGCCCTTGGCGGTGTTCCACTTCGCGATGCCCTTGCGGGAGAAGTGGTGCACGCCCAGGCGCTCGCAGACCTTCTTCACCGCGGGGTCGTCGCCCTCGTCGAGCAGCCAGACGTGCAGCAGCCCGCGGTGACGGATCTTCACCGCTGCCTCCAGCGTCTTCGTCACCATCTCCAGCGGCTCCTTGCCGGGCACGAAGGAGGTGAGGAAGGCGACGCGGGTGCCGGTCTCGGGCACGACGGGTATCGGGTCGCGTGCGACGAGCGTCGCGTGCGCGTTCGACAGCACGTTCATGCAGCGGAAGAACTCGATCAGGCCGATCGATATCAGCATGACGACGTCGAGGGCCGGCAGGAAGTCGTACTGCGGATAGTCGCGTTCGGTCCAGTGCTCCGGCTGGAGCAGCCAGAACAGCAGGACCAGGGACAGCAGCGGCGCGGCGCCCAGCATCAGGGCCGCGCGGATGCGATGGGGCTCCTGCGACAGCAGGGAGCGGTAGCGGACCCGGTACGGCTTGTCCGGGTCGGGCTGGGTGAGGGGGCCCGCGAGCCTGCTGTAGTGCTCGTAGTCGTATCTCGGGAGCGACTTCTTCAGTCTGCGAAGGCCGCCGGTCCGGTGTGAAGGCACCCTCAGTCGGGTTGTCTGGGACGGGTCGAAGTCAGGTCGGGCGCCCGTCGGCGTCCACGTCATGAGTCATCCCCCTACACGCGAGTCACCGCGTGTTCGTCGTTCTTGGGCTCGGCTCGGGTCCCCCTCGACCACCCCCGGGCAGATCAGTGACAGGCCACCGTCACCCTAGACAGCGCACGGCGGCCTTCCGGTTGCATGATGCCCCCCTTGGCATACGTTCATGAACCGGCCCCCCGTTCACGGTCCGGCAGCACTGGTCCGATGTCCCCCAACTGACCTCAGTGCGCTGCCTCATGGGAGCCCAAGGCTCCCCGTCAGGGTTCTACGCCCCGAGCCATGATCGCAAGAGTGCTCTTCTCACCGCGTACCGGACACGGGGGGTGATCCGAGGCGGATGCGGATGTTCCCGAAGTGCTCCCGGAGTGCGCGTTCGGCGCGCAGGACGTCACCCGAGCGCACCGCGTCCAGGATCTCCCGGTGCTGCCGGCAGGTGACCTTCGGGTCCTGCGGCACGTCGACCAGGTCGGTGCGCACCCGGTGGAAGGCGTCCCAGAACGCCTCCAGCACCTCGCGGAGCAGTGGATTGCCCAGGCCCCGGTAGAGGGCCGCGTGGAAGGCGCGGTCGGTGTCGGCGCCGACGGCGCCCGCCGCGGCCTCCGTGTCCATGCGGTCCACCAGTGCGTCCAGCTCCGCGAGGTCCGCGTCCGGTATGTGGCCGGCGAGGCGGGCGATCAGACCGGTCTCCACGGCCTCGCGCAGTTCGAGCAGCTGGAGCAGGCTGTCCTCGCCCCGGTAGTGCCCGGCGACCGTGCGGAAGGTGAGCCCCTCGATCATGGGTGCGACGGACATCGGACCGACATAGGTGCCGAAACCGTGGCGGATCTCCACGATCCCCATCGCCTGGAGTGCCTTCAGCGCCTCGCGGACGGAGTTCCGGCTGACCCCGAGCAGCTCCATCAGCTCCGGCTCCGTGGGCAGGGGTGCTCCGGAAGGCAGCCGCCGGTCGATGATGAGCTTCTTGATCCGCTCCTGGATGTCGCGCGCCATGGGCCAACGGTAGCCGTCCGGACCCCGTCGGCGAACCGTTGCGGACGGGTGCGAACGCCTGTGAACAGCAGAAAGGCCCCTCGCTCGAAGCGAGGGGCCTTTCCGGTCGGTGCGCCGCCAGGGACTCGAACCCCGGACCCGCTGATTAAGAGTCAGCTGCTCTAACCAACTGAGCTAGCGGCGCCTGCTGACCCGGAGAACTCTACCCGACATCCGGGGGTGCTCCGGACCGCGGACTGCCGTCCCCGTCCCCCGGCCGGGTCTTTCAGGGGGTCTGAAAAGGCGGCCGGATCCATCATTCGGTGTGTCAATATGCAATATTTCAGGACAGTTGGGAAAGTGATGACCGTGCAAAAGCGCGGGCGTTCCGTCCCGTTCGTCCATCCGGAGTGTGAGGGGAATCGCATGGAGGGGTATCGCCTGGCGGTTCCGGCGTTCGAGGAGATCGAGCCCGCGAGTGGCTGCGAGTGCCCCGGATGCGCGCGGTGGCGGGCCCTGGCCCGGTCCCTGCCGGTGCGGCTCGGCGGTCACCCGGCCGCCCACGGGGCCCGGCGCGCGCTGGTGCTGGCCGTCGCGGCGGGCGCCGCGCTGGCGGGCGCACAGGCCGTGCCCGCGGCTGCGACGGAACACCGGACCGCGCGCGGGGCGCCCGCCGACGACGGCGGCGACGGCCCGGAGACCCCGCAGGGCGCAAAGGGCCCCCTGCACCCGGCCGCCGGCTCGCCGGGAAAGCCGCAGAGCGGCGCCGGGCTGCCCCAGACGACCCGCACGGACATCATCAAGCGGGCCAAGAAGTGGGTGACCGCGAAGGTGCCGTACAGCATGTCGAAGTACTGGTCGGACGGGTACCGGCAGGACTGCTCGGGCTTCGTCTCGATGGCCTGGAACCTCGGCACGAACGAATGGACCGGCAGCCTCGGATCCTTCGGCACGAAGATCAAGAAGGACGATCTGGAGCCGGGCGACATCCTGCTCTTCCACAACGAGGCGGATCCCACGAAGGGCTCGCACGTCACCATCTTCGGCGGCTGGACCGACTACACCCACACGTACTACACCGCGTACGAGGAGACCCCGCCGCACGCACGCAAGCAGTCCACCCCGTACGCCTACTGGAGCAACTCCGACCGCTACGTCCCCTACCGCTACAAGGGGATCTCCACCGGTTCGGCCGGCGCCGAGCCGACCGGGACGTCGGTCGCCTTCCCCGGCGCCGGCTCCTTCGGCCCCGGGGCGGACAACGCCTACGTCACGCAGCTCGGCGAGATGCTCATCGCCCGTGGCGGGGCCCGCTTCTACCCCGACGGCGCCGGGCCGCTCTGGTCCGAGCAGGACCGGTCGGCCACCCAGGCCTTCCAGAAGGCGCAGGGCTGGACCGGGGCGGCGGCCGACGGCATCCCGGGGCCCGTCACCTGGGACTACCTGGTCAACCACAAGGGTCACGACATCCCCAAGGCCTCGGTGTCCGGACGCGCGGCCGGGGCCGCCGCGCCCGGAGACGTCGCCGTCCGAAGTGCCGCGCCCGGAGACGTCACGGCCCGACGTGCCGCGGCCGGGGGCGGCACGGACGACGCGGCGCGGGTGCCGGCCTTCCCGGGCGGTGCGTACTTCCGGCCGGGCCAGTCCAACGACTGGGTCGCCCTGCTCGGCCGGCAGCTCGCCAGGAAGCGCGTCGGCGGGTACGCCCCCACGGGCTCCGGGGCGCGCTGGACGGATGCCGAACGGCGGGCCGTCGAGGCCTTCCAGCGCGCCCAGGGCTGGCGCGGCGCCACGGCGGACGGCTATCCCGGGCCCGAGACCTGGCGGCGGCTGTTCTCCTGACTTCAGGCACGGATCGCATGACGGAGGCACGGATGAGTTCGTCCACTGCGCAGTCCCCGGCGCCGGACGGGGACCAGGAGCCGGGTGCGCGCGCACCCCTCGTCTCCGACGGCGTCCCCGAGCCCGCCGCCAGGCCGCCGCGCGTGCCGGAGGCGGTCCACGAGGGTGCCCGCGCGCGTGTGCCCGAGGGTGCCCATGAGCCCTCCGCCCGGGGGCCACGGCTCATCCAGAACGAGTCCACCACCAGGATCCCCGTACATCTGCTCTTCCGTGACGACCCCGACACCACCGTGACGGTGCCGCTGCCTCCGGCGGTGGTCCCGGGACGGCCGGGCGCGGGAGGCCGGGCCGCCGGGACGCCCGGTTCCACCCGCACCGGCGCCGGAGCCGCCACCTGGCCCGGGGTGCAGGCCGCGGCCGGCACCCCGGCGGGCGGCGTCGGCGAGCAGTCGCGCACGGGCCGGCGCATCCCCTCGAAGACGCGCGTGCGGGCCGCGCCCACCGTGGACCCGGACCTGACCGAGCGCCCCGGCCCCGCGCTGCCCGGGGTGGTCGGCGTGCTCGCCGGTGCGGTCGGACTGGCCGGAAGCCTCTTCGGACTGTGGTGGGCGGGCTTCCTGCCGCCGCTCGCCGTCCGCGTGCTCGGGCTTCCCTGGTACGTGGGCGCCGGGCTCGGCCTGCGGCAGTGGGCGCTCATCACGGGCTCCGGCGTTCTCGCCCTGTTCGGCTTCGGCGGGCTCACCCGCGGCAGGGTCGGGCGGGCCTGGGTGCTCAGTCTGTTCGGCCGCTACCGGGGGAGCGTGCGGCGCACCGGCCTGGTGTGGGTGAGTCCGCTGCTGCTCCGGCGTGACGTGGACGTACGGCTGCGGCACTGGCGCAGCGAACCGATGCCCGCGGTGGACGCCCACGGTGTGGCGCTGTGGGTCGTCGTGCTGGTCGTGTGGCAGGTCAAGGACACGGCACGGGCGGCGCTCACGGTCGCCGACCACCAGGAGTTCCTGCGGGGGAGCGTGGAGTCGGCGCTGGTCCGGGTGCTCTCGCAGCTTCCCGCGGACGCCCCCCTCGCGGTCCAGGGGGCCCGTCTTGCGCAGGACGCGCCGACCCTGCGCAACGCGGAGGCGGTCGGGGACGCGCTGACCCGGCTGCTCGCCGCGGAGGTCGAACCGGTCGGCATCGAGGTCTTCTCGGCACAGCCCACCCGGATCGAGTACGCCCCCGAGGTGGCCGCGGCGATGCAGCGCCGCCGGATCGCCGCGCTCGACGCGCAGCACCGTGACAGCGTGCTCACCTCGGTCGTCGACTCGGTCGAGGACACGGTGACCCGGCTGACCCTGCGCGGTCTGGTCGAGCTGGACGACTACGAACGCAAGGCGCTCGTGAAGGATCTGACGGTGGCGTTCTGCACGGGGCGGGGCGGGGAGCACTCCTGATACGACGGGGCGCGGGGCGCCCGGCCCGCGACGACGGGGAGCAGTCCGTACGCGACAGGGCAGATGGCGTGGCCGCCCCGCCCGGAGTGCGGAGCCCTCGGCGCCGGGCGACGTGGCTCGCCCCGGGTCCGGTGAGGGCTGCACGGAGTTCCCAGCGGCTGCGTACAGTCCCCCCATGGGGATCCAAAGGCTCGCCGCCGAGGCCTGGAAGCTCACCGCGCACGGCCCGCGGGTCCTGCTCGGGCTGGCCGGCCCGCCCGGGGCGGGCAAGTCGACGCTGGCCCGCGCCCTGGTCGCCGAATACGGGGAGCAGGCGGCCTATCTGCCGCTCGACGGCTTCCATCTGTCCAACGCGCAGCTGGACCGGCTCGGCCTCGCCGGCCGCAAGGGCTCGGAGCCGAGCTTCGACGTCCAGGGCTATGTCGCGCTGCTGCGCCGGGTCCTGGCCGACACCGTCCACGACGTCTACGTACCGGACTACGACCGCACGCTGCACGAGCCGGTCGCCGCGCGGCACCGGGTGACGCCCGGTGCCCGGCTGATCGTCACCGAGGGGAACTACCTCGCCTGCGATCTGCCCGGCTGGCGCGAGGCACGGCAGCTGATGGGGGAGTGCTGGTACGTGGAGGCGCCGCGGCACGTGCGCCGGGTGCGGCTGGTCGAGCGGCAGCTGGTGGGCGGCCGGTCGGCCGACGGCGCCCGGCGGTGGGTCGAGACGAACGACGACCCCAACGGCGAGCTGGTGGAGGGGTCGCGCGGGCGGTGCGACCGGGTCGTCTCCACGGTGGGCATGGACCTGTCCATTGGTATGGACATGTTCAACGCTCAGCAATAATCTGAACTTGGTCTAGACCTGGCCGCGGTGCGCGCACGGCTCACGGAACTCCCCCACGTCGTCCAGGAGCGTCAGCATGCGCAAAAAGATCTGTGCGGCCCTGCTCGGGCTGGCCACCGTGGGAGCCTTCGTGCTCTCCACCGGTGGCGCCAGCGGCCACGGCTACACCGACCAGCCCCTCAGCCGGCAGAAGCGGTGCGCCGCCAACGGCGGCACCGTCACCGGGTGCGGCGACATCCAGTGGGAACCCCAGAGTGTCGAGGGGCCCAAGGGTTTCCCGGCCGCCGGGCCCGCCGACGGTCACATCTGCTCGGCGAACCACGACAACTTCGGCGCGCTCGACCAGCCGCGGACCCCGTCCGGCACCGCATGGCCGACGACCCGCCTCACCGGCGGGCAGACGTACACCTTCCGCTGGCAGTTCACCGCCCAGCACGCCACCACCGACTTCAGGTACTTCATCACCAGGAGCGGCTGGGACGACAGCAAGCCGCTCACCAGGGCCGCCCTGGAGGCCACGCCGTTCCTGACGGTCCCCTACAACGGTCAGCGGCCGCCCGCCACGCTCACCCACCAGGGCACGATCCCCACCGGCAGGACCGGGCACCACGTCATCCTCGCCGTCTGGACGATCGCGGACACGGCGAACGCCTTCTACGCCTGCTCGGACGTCGATTTCTGAGGCTTCCTTGAGGCACTTGCGCTCCCCCCACGGGTAGGTTCTCGCACGCCGCACACGACCGGTGCGGCGTGCGCAGAACGCTGCGAACACGGGGGACGACCATGGACATCTTCTTCTACGGCATTCCGGGCCTGATGATCGCCGGGGCTCTCTTCTTCGCCTATGCGGTGGTGCGCCGCGCCCGGGACCTGTCGGCCGCCTGGGACAGCGGACTCGTCGCCGAGGGGCGCTGTCTGCGCACCTACACGACCGTCCACAGCAGTGGCGAGCACAGCCGCACCTCCACCACGCTGCACCACGTCTACGAGTTCACCACCCGCGACGGGCGCGCCTTCCGCTTCGAGGAGGAGGACGGCCCCGGGACGACCGTCGAGGGCGACATCGTGCCCGTCCACTACACGGCCGAGCGGCCCGAGAAGGCGACCGCGCGGCCGCCGCGCAAGGCGGTCACCTTCGCCGGTACCGCCGGCCTGCTGGTCTTCCTCGGCGTCTTCATCGCCTTCTGCGTCGGCTTCATGGTGATGTACGGGGCGGCCTCGGACGGCGACGACGTGTTCGGCGGGCAGGGGGCGGTCTCCGTCGTCGCGCCCTGAGGCGGCGCCGGCCGTGCGGGGCCGGGCGGGGAGGGTACGCGCTCTCCACAACTGACGAGGCGTCAGTTAGGGTGCTCTGCCATGACCGACCCGACGCGTACCGTCGCGGAGCTCGTACGGGAACGGTGGGGCGACCACCGGCCGGGACTGTGGTGCGAGGGGCGGACGCTCACCCACCACGAGGCGGCCGCGGGCGCCGCCGCCCGGGCCGCGCTGCTCGCCGACCTCCTGCCGCCCGGCGCCGAGCCGCACATCGGCGTCCTGCTCGACAACACGCCCGAGTTCCCGCTGTGGCTGAGCGCCGCGGCACTCGCCGGGGCCGCCGTCGTCGGGATCAACCCGACCCGGCGCGGCCCCGAACTCGCCCGCGACATCCTGCACACCGAGTGCCGGATCCTGGTCACCGAGCGGGCGCGCATGCCGCTGCTCGACGGCCTCGCCCTGCCCGGGGTGCGGCTGCTGGTCACCGACACCGAGGCGTACACGGACCTGCTCGCGCCGTACGCGGCCGCCGAGCCGGACGACTTCCGCGAGGCGGCGCCGTCGGACCGGCTGCTCCTCTACTTCACCTCCGGATCCACCGGCGCACCCAAGGCCGCGATCTGCTCGCAGGGCCGTCTCGCCGAGGCCGGACGGTCCCTGGTCGAGCACTTCGGGGTCCGTCGCGACGACGTCCACTACGTCTGCATGCCGCTCTTCCACGGCAACGCCGTGATCGCCGACTGGGCCCCCGCGCTCGCCGCGGGCGCCGGCGTCGCCCTGCGCCGCCGCTTCTCCGCCTCGTCCTTCCTGGACGACGTGCGCCGGTACGGGGCCACCTACTTCACCTACGTGGGCCGCGCGGTGCAGTACCTGCTGGCCACCCCGCCGCGCCCGGACGACCACGACAACCCGCTGCGCACCGGCTTCGGCACCGAGGCGGGGGCGGTGGACGCGGCCCGGTTCGAGGAGCGGTTCGGGGTCCGGCTGGTCGAGGGCTACGGGTCGTCGGAGGGCGGCGCCGCGATCCAGCGGACACCGAGCACGCCGCCGGGCGCGATCGGGCCGGCTGCCCCGGGGAACGACCTCGCGGTCGTCGACCCGGTCACCCGCGCCGAGTGCCCGGCCGCCGAGTTCGACGCCGCCGGACGGCTGCTCAACGGCGACACCGCGATCGGTGAGCTGGTCAACCGGGGGGCGAGCCCCTTCGAGGGCTACTGGCGCAACCCCGCGGCCGAGGCGGAACGCCTGCGCGAGGGCTGGTACTGGACCGGTGACCTCTTCTACCGCGACGCCGACGGCTTCCTCTACTTCGCCGGGCGCACCGAGGACCGGCTCCGCGTGGACAGTGAGAACCTCGCCGCCTCGATGATCGAGAACATCCTCGCGCGGTACGCGGACGCCGCCGCCGTGGCCGTGTACGCGGTGCCCGACCCGGCCGCGGGCGACCAGGTCATGGCCGCCGTCGCCCTCCACGGCGGCGCCGCCTTCGACCCCCTCGCCTTCGCGGAGTTCCTGCTCGCCCAGCCGGACCTCGGCACGAAGATGGCGCCGCGGTACGTCCGGGTCGTCGATCACATGCCGGTGACCGCCACGAACAAGATCCACCGGGTCGCGCTGCGCCGCGAGGGCTTTCTGTGCGGGGGCGAGGTGTGGTGGAGGCCGCGGGGCGCAGGCACGTACCGGCGCCTCACCGCGGCGGATGCGGCGGGGCTGCGGCAGGAGTACCGGGCCAGGGGGCGGGAGGAGCTGCTGGGGGAGGCGGCCGGAGCGCCGCAGCGGCCGGCCGGGGCGGGGCGCTGATCGCGGTCGGGCCCCTCGGTTAGCCGTCGCGCCCATGCGAAAAGGCCCCTCGCGCGAAGCGAGAGGCCTTTCCGGTCGGTGCGCCGCCAGGGACTCGAACCCCGGACCCGCTGATTAAGAGTCAGCTGCTCTAACCAACTGAGCTAGCGGCGCCTGCTGACAGAGAAAATACTACCTGGTCCGGAGGGGTGCTCCTGACCGTCCCCGCCCGGCGCCCGGGGACCTAGATCGTCAGTGACAGCAGTACCGGCGCCGCGCCCCGGTTCAGCGTGTCCGCGGCGGCGCGCAGCCGGTACGCGTGCTCGACCGGCAGGGACAGCGCGAGGCATCCCACGGACGCCCCCGCGGTGATCGGCACCGCAGCGCACACCGTCCCCACGGCGTACTCCTGGAGGTCCAGTACGGGCACCGTCGGCACCTGGGCGTCCAGCCGGGACAGCAGCAGCCGCTCACTGGTGATCGTGCGCGAGGTCAGGCGGACCATCCGGTGCCGGGAGAGGTGGTCCCGGCGCCCGTCCAGATCGAGCTGCCCCAGCAGGCTCTTGCCGACCGCGCTGGCATGGGCCGAGGAGCGGAAGTCCACCCACTCCCTGACCGACGGGGTGCGCGGGCCGTCGGCGACACCGGTGACCAGTACCTCCCCGTCGACGTACCGGCTCACGTACACCGCCGCGCCGACCTTGTCGCGCAGCCGGTCCAGGGCGTGCTGGAGCTTCTCGCGCAGCGCCTGGTCGCGGGCATGGGCCGAGCCGATGCGGTGCAGGGCGTCCCCGGTGACGTACACGCCCTCCGCGGCCTGTCCGACGTATCCCTCGCGGCGCAGCATGCGCAGCAATCCGGACAGCCGGTCGGCGGGCAGACCGGTCGCCCGGGCGAGCCGGAGCTCGGTGACCCCGGTGCCGTACCGGGCGACCACGTCCAGCACACGCAGGGCGTGCTGCACCGAGTGGTACGGCGCGGTCGACTCGTGCTGCAGCGCCACGGGGTCCCCCTGACGGGTCGATTCCGGACAGCTGGGCGTGCCTCCACGATAGCCGCCAAGAGCGGCCGGGGGAGCGGCTGTTGGGGATAACGAAGGCGCGCCCCGCGCCGACCGGCGGGGACGCGCCCATATGGCATATGCCGAGGTCACGCCCCGGAGTCGGGGCGGTCACGAGGGTGCGCCCGGGGCGCGGGCCCGGGCGCACCGTGACCCGGGCCCCGCGCCCCGGACGGACCACGTGCCCCGTACCCCGCCCGGATCGCGGGGGCTCAGAGGACCGCGCTGAGGAACTCCCGGGTCCGCTCGTGCTCCGGCTCGTTGAAGATCTTCTCCGGCGGACCGGACTCGATGACCCGGCCGGAGTCGAACATCAGGACGCAATCGGAGATGTCGCGTGCGAAGTTCATCTCGTGCGTCACGCAGACCATCGTGATGTCCATGGTGTGCGCGATGTCCCGCAGGACGTCGAGCACACCCGCCACCAGTTCCGGGTCCAGGGCCGACGTCACCTCGTCGAGGAGCAGCACCTGCGGGGACATGGCGAGGGCCCGTGCGATGGCGACCCGCTGCTGCTGGCCTCCGGACAGCTGGGACGGATAGGCGTCGCAGCGGTCGGCGAGCCCCACCATGTCGAGCAGCTCGCGGGCGCGCTCCTCGGCCTCGTCCTTCGACTGGCCCAGGACGGTGACCGGCGCTTCGGTGATGTTCCTGAGCACCTTCATGTTCGGGAACAGGTTGAAGTGCTGGAACACCATCCCGATGTTCTTGCGGACCTCGCGGACGTGCTTCTCGCCGGCCGGGACCAGCTTGCCGCCGCGCTCCTCGTGCGTGAGGTACTCGCCGCCGACCTTGATCGTGCCCTCGTCGGGCTTGAGCAGGGTCATCAGCAGCCGCAGGATCGTCGTCTTGCCGGAGCCGGACGGGCCGATCAGGGTGACGTGCTTGCCGGAGTTCACGGAGAAGTCCAGCCGGTCCAGGACGGTGTTGCCGCCGAACCGCTTGGTGACCTGGTCGAAACGGATCAGCTCACTGCCGTCGACGGCGGGGTTACCGGTCTCCCGGGGGGCGGGGATGGGGGTGGGGTCAGCGGACAAGACGACGCTCCAGAAGTCGCAGGAGGAGGGAGGCGGGGAAGGCGATGAGGATGAAGGCGACGCCGACGACCGTCACCGCCTCGGTGGTGAAGGTCTCCTGGCTGTACGCCTGGGCCTCGCCCAGCATGTCCAGGGCCCCGATGACGTAGATCTGCGGGGAGTCCTTCAGCATCGCCACCACGTAGTTGCCGAGGGCCGGCACCACCCGGCGGACCGCCTGGGGAAGGATCACCGCGGTCCAGGTGCGGCGTGTGGGGAGGTTGAGGGCGACCGCCGCCTCCCACTGCCCGGCCGGTACGCCCTCGATGCCCGCCCGGTAGACCTCGGCGGTGTAGGTGGAGTAGTGCAGGCCGAGACCGACGATGCCGGTGGTGAGCGGGGACATCGAGGGTCCCCACTCCGGGACCACGTAGAAGAGGAAGAACAGCTGCACCAGCAGCGGGGTGTTGCGGACGAACTCGGTGACCACCGTCACCGGCACCCGGATCCAGGCCTGCGACGAGCGCTGGGCGATCGCCCAGACGAGTCCCAGGGTGAAGGCGATCACGGTGCCCCAGGCCAGCGCCTGCAGCGTGATCAGCAGGCCGTCCCAGAATCGCGGCATGAACGCGTCGACGACGCTCCAGTCCCAGTTCACTCGGACCTCCCGGCTCCGGTGGAGGCCCCAGTCACCACGGCGACGTCGGTCTTGGCGCGCAGGCCGGCGAACCAGCGGGTGCGCTCGGGCTGCTGCCCGACCCTCGACTTGGCGTGCCGCTCCAGGGCGCGCATCCCCCGGGTGAGGACGAAGGCGAGGACGAAGTACAGGAGCAGGAGCAGCGAGTAGACGGGCGCGCTCTCGTTCTTGGCCAGACGCAGCAGATTGCCGGCGAAGGTCATGTCCGTCACCAGGACCGCCGAGACCAGGGCGGTGCCCTTCAGCAGTTCGATCAGCAGGTTGTTGAACGGCGGGATCATCTCCGGCCAGGCCTGCGGCAGTTCGATGCGGCGCAGCCGCTGCATCCGGGTGAAGCTGAGCGCGACGCCCGCCTCACGCTGCCCGGCCGGTACGGCGGCGAGGGCACCCCGCACGATCTCGGAGGCGTAGGCCCCGTAGGTCAGGCCGAGCCCCAGGACTCCGACGGCCATCGGCACGAACTGGACACCGAGCAGGAGCGGCACGGCGAAGGCCATCCACAGCATCAGGACCAGGGCCGACGTCCCGCGGAAGATCTCGAAGTAGGCACCGGCCAGGAAGCGCACGATCCAGAGGCGGGACGTGCGCAGGATGCCGATGGGGAAGGCGATCGCGAAGGCGAGGGCCGCGCTGTAGACCAGGACCTGGAGCGTGATCCAGATGCCCGGGAGGAACCACTCGAAGAAGAACTCCGACGACATCATGACGAGGCCCCCTTGCCTGCGCCCTTCGGTGGCGGGCAGAGCTTCGCGACGGTCAGGTCGGTCATCTCCTGCTCGGTGAAGCCGAACGGCCGGACGATCCGCAGGAGTTCGCCGCTCTTCTTGAGCTTGTGCAGTTCTTCGTTGAAGGCGTCGCGGAGGTTCTTCTCGGACTGCCGGAAGGCGAATCCGCCCGCGCCGTAGGCCGGTTTGCCGTCGACCATGGGCTGGAAGGGCTCGGTGGCCTCGACCCTGCTGTTGCCCTTCACCACCCCCTTCACGGTCACATTGGTGCCGGCGAAGGCGTCCACCCTGCCCTGTGCGACCGCGTCGCGCCCCGCCACCTGGTCGGGCATCACCAGGACGTCCTTGACGCCGGCCGCCTTGGCGTAGTCGATCTCCGCGTAGGCCGTGCCGCTCGCCAGCTTCAGACCCTTCTTGGCGATGTCCTCGTAGGACTTGATCCCGTGCGGATTGCCCTTGCGGACGATGAAGGCGTCGAGCATCAGATAGTCGGGATCGGAGAACAGCACCTGTTCGCACCGGGGCGGGTTGATGTACATCCCGGCCGACACGACGTCGAACTGGAGCGCCTTCAGGCCGGGTATCAGTGCGCCGAACTGGGTCGGGACGGCCTTGACGCGGGGGATGCCGAGACGCTTGAAGATGACCTTGGCGATCGCGGGCGCCTCACCGGTGGCCCGGCCGTCCTCGTCGACATAACCGAACGGTTGTTCGCCTGCGATGCCGACCTTGACGGTGCCGGACGCGCGGAGCCGTTCCAGCAGGTCGCCGCCCTCGACCCGCCCCTCGTCGGCGGCCCGGCTGCACCCCGTGATGCCGGCGGCGCCCACGGCCGCCGCGCCCAGGAGAACGGCGCGGCGGCGTACGGATCTGTCCATGTGACCAACGTTGTTCCCAAGTGGTGGAGCCATGGGCGCGCGGCTACCCGATCGCACACGAGGTATGCCGATCGTTTCCGGCCCCGTCCGTCCGGGGCGCTCCGCCGCGCGTGGGACGGCCACCGTGGGTAGGGGAGAGGTGTACGGGACATGAGAGGCACCCACGCACCGAGGAGGCCGTATGACGGACCGCTACATCGAGGTCGGACTCGACAAGCGCGGCGTCACGTGCACCGCCAAGCTGCTGGACGACCGCGCCCCGGTCACCTGCGCGGCGGTCTGGGACGCGCTCCCGCTCGCCGCCGACGTCTACCACGCCAAGTACGCCCGCAACGAGATCTACGCGCTGTTCCCCGCCTTCGCCGAGGCGGAGCCCCCGCTGGAGAACCCCACGGTCACCCCCATCCCCGGCGACCTGTGCTACTTCTCCTTCTCGGGCACCCAACTGGGCACGCAGTCCTACGGCTACGGCCAGGGCGCCGGGGTCGGCGCCGGGGTTCCGGTCATCGACCTGGCCCTGTTCTACGAGCGCAACAACCTGCTCCTCAACGGCGACGTCGGATGGGTGCCCGGCATCGTCTGGGGCCAGGTGGTGGACGGCCTCGACCGGATGGCCGAGGCCGCCAACGACCTGTGGCGGGCCGGGGCGCTCGGCGAGAGCCTCACCTTCCGGCGGGTGTGAGTCCGGCCGCGCGGGGCCGTGGCCCCGCGCGGTGGCCGGCGGTCAGGAGGCCAGACCCGCCTCGTACAGCGCGTGCGCCGTGCGCAGCACCAGGTCGTCGCGGTGCCGGGCGGCCACCAGCTGGAGACCGATGGGCAGACCGGCGCCGTCCGTACCCACGGGGAGCGTCGCGGCCGGCTGCTGGGTCAGGTTGAAGGGGTACGTGAAGGGCGTCCAGCCCGTCCAGCGGCGCAGTCCCGAGCCGGGCGGCACCTCCACGCCCGCCTCGAAGGCGGTACGGGGGACGGTCGGGGTCACCAGCAGGTCGTACGACGCGTGGAACCGGCCCATCCGCCGGCCCAGGTCCATCCGCGTGTCGACGGCGGCGAGGTAGTCCAGGGCGCTGTATCCGGCGCCCTCCTCGCAGATCTCCCGCAGTCCGGGGTCCAGGAGGTCCCGCTGCCGCGGCCCGAGATGCTGCACCACCCGCGCCGCCCCGCTGAACCACAGCACATGGAAGGCCTCCACCGGATCCGTGAAGTCGGGGTCGGTCTCCTCCACGTACGCGCCGAGCGCCGCGAGCCCCTCCACGGCCCGCCGCACCGCCGCGGCCACCTCGGGCCGGACCGCCACCTGGCCGCCGAGGGTCGGCGAGAAGGCGACCCGCAGACCGCGCACCGTGCCGTCCAGCGCCTGGCGGAAGTCGGTGGTGACCGGGCCCAGATGCGACCAGTCACGAGCGTCGGGGGCGCTGATCACCTCCATCATCAGCGCGGCGTCCGCCGCGTCCCGCGTCATCGGGCCGACGTGCGAGAGCGTGCCGAACGGGCTCGCCGGGTACAGCGGCACCCTGCCGTACGTCGGCTTCAGACCGAAGATGCCGCAGAAGGCGGCCGGGATGCGGACACTGCCGCCGCCGTCCGTGCCCAGCGACAGCGGACCCGCCCCTGCCGCCACCGCCGCCGCGCTGCCGCCGCTGGAACCGCCCGCGGTGCGCGACGGGTCGCGCGGATTGCGGGTCACACCGGTGAGCGGCGAGTCCGTGACCCCCTTCCAGCCGAACTCGGGCGTCGTCGTCCTGCCGACGAACACGGCGCCGTGCTCCCTCAGCCGGGCCACCGACGGCGCGTCCTCGTCCCAGGAGCGGCCCTTCGGGTCGACGGTCCGCGAGCCGCGCAGGGTGGGCCCGCCCCGCATCAGCAGCAGGTCCTTCACCGACACCGGCACGCCGTCGACCAGCCCCTGCGGCTCGCCGCGCTGCCAGCGCCGGGCCGATGCCTCCGCCTGCTCCAGGGCCTCGTCCGCGGCCACGTGCACGAACGCGTTCACGACGGGCTCGACCTCGTCGATCCGTCGCAGCACGGCCCGTACGGCGTCGACGGGACTGAATTCTCCCTTGCGGTAGCCGTCGACGAGTTGGACGGCGGTGAGGTCCGTGAGCTCGGTCATCCGCTCTCCCAGGGGTCGGCACGAGTCAGGGTCGGGTCAGTGCCCTGGGACATACCCACGTTTCTTGTCGACCACGTTCGACAACGGCCTTCCGGACGCCCAGCGTTCGTACAACTCGACGAACTGCGCGCCCAGATCGTCCCGCCAGCCGATCGTGTCCCCGCTCATGTGCGGCGAGACGACCAGCCCCGGAGCCGTCCACAGGGGGCTGCCGGACGGCAGCGGCTCCTCCTCGAACACATCGAGCGCGGCGCCCGCGATCCACCGCTTCGTCAGCGCCTCGGCCAGGTCCTCCTCGACGACGAGCGGGCCGCGCCCCACGTTGATGAACCGTGCCGACGGCTGCATGACGCCGAACCGGCGTGCGTCGAACATGCCGCGCGTGGAGTCCGTGAGCGGAGCCGCACAGACCACCCAGTCGGCGCGCGCGATCAGCCGGTCCAGGTCGTCGGGGCCGTGCACACCGGTCCGCGGCGTGCGCCCCACCAGGGCCGTCGTGATGCCGAGCGCCTTCAGTGTCCTCGCCACGGCCCGGCCGATCGGTCCCGTGCCCACGACGCAGGCGTGCGTCCCGGCCACCCGCTGCGTCTCGCGGTGCCGCCAGGCGCGCTCCCGCTGGAAGTCCCAGGTGCGCGGCAGGTCCTTCGCCATCGCGAGGACGAGCGCGGCGACGTACTCGGCGATCGGCTCCTCGAAGATGCCGCGCGCGTTCGTCACCACCGTGTCGGACGCGACGAGTTCGGGGCACAGCAGATGGTCGACGCCCGCGCTCGCCGTGTGCACCCAGCGTGGCCGGGGCCCTTCGCCCGGCCAGGCCCGGCGTACCGCGTCCGAGGTGAAGTCCCACACCAACAGGGCGTCCGCGAGTGGCAGTTGCCGGGCCAGCGCGTCGGCGTCACGGGCGTGCAGCACCCGCACACGGCCCGTCAGCCGGCCCAGCCGGGGCGGCGGATCGGCGTCCAGGACGAGCAGGGTGGGTTCGGCGGCCGGATCGGTGGCCGACGCCGGGGCGGATGCCGACGGGGCGGGGCCGGGCCCGGGCGGTGCGGGCGCCGGCGCGCGGGAGGCCGGGGCCGGCACGGGGGATTCGGATGCCGCCAGGGGCTGTTCGGCTGTCGGCCGGGGCGATTCTGACTTCGGGACGAAACCGTTTGGCAAAGGGGGCCCGCTTCTCTGGTGGGGTGTCGTCGCTGTCCGTCTTCCGCTGTCCGTCTTCTGCCACCCGTCTCCTGCCGTCCGTCCTCCGTCGTCGTCCGCCGCCCGGCGCGCCCCGTCCGTCCGCCGCCCGTGCTTCGTGCGCCCCTTAGTGCGCCGGGACGCCGTCGCGGAAGGGCGTCACCGCAGGTCGTCGCCGGGCGGCGCCCCGCGTGCCGTCCTCGGGCTGCCCCGCCGGACTCCGTCGGCACCGGTGGTGTTACCGAGTTTTTGGAGTCGTCTGAGATGTGCGGATTGACCCACGCTGGCACCCGAACCTACCGTCGTCAACACGGGCCCTTCACACGGTCCGCCATCCGCGTCCCGACGTCCCGGCGCGCGCCGGTTCTCCTCTGTCCCGACGGCCCGACGCCGCCCTCGCGACGCAAGGCCGCCTCCGCACGCTCTACCCACTCTGGGGCCTGCTATGGACGTCTCTTTTCTCGGCGGACCTCCCCCACAGCCCACCGGGCGTGGTGGGGACCCCCGTCCGCAGCGCGGCATCGGCGTTGTCGCACCCTTCGACTTCGCCCTCGACCGTGAGCTGTGGCGATGGGTCCCGGACGAGGTCTCGCTCTACCTCACCCGTACCCCGTACGTCCCCGTCGAGGTCAGCCTGGACCTGGCACGGCTGGTCAGCGAGCACGAGACGCTGGGCGAGGCGGTCCGCGCGCTGAGCGCCGCCGAGCCCGAGGTGCTCGCGTACGCCTGCACCTCCGGCAGCTTCGTCGGCGGCATCGCGGGCGAACGGGCCATGTGCGAGGCCATGACCCGTGCGGGCTCCGAGGACGGCCGCCTTCCCGCGCTCACGACGTCCGGCGCGCTGCTCGAGGCGCTCGACGAGCTGTCGGCCCGCCGCATCGCGCTCGTCACGCCGTACACGACGTCCGTGACCAGGGCCCTGGAGGCGTATCTCGCCGAGGCCGGGGTGCACGTCACGGGACGCGCCTGCCTGGGGCTGACCCGGCACATCTGGAAGGTGCCCTACCGCGACGTCGTCGGCATGGCGAGGGACGCCGTGCGGGGAGAGGTCGACGCGCTCTTCATCAGCTGCACCAACTTGCCCACGTACGACGTGATCCCACAGCTGGAGGCGGAGCTGCGCATCCCGGTCCTCTCCGCGAATCAGGTGACGATGTGGGCTGCGCTGCGCAAGCTGGGTACGCGTGCGGTAGGGCCGTATCAGGCACTGCTCGACCCCGGCGCTCGTCCGGGGGCCGGACAGCTGGACCCGTCGGCCCTGCCCGCTGTGTCCGACGTACGGGACGGGCCCGACGCACCCGGGGTACCGGATGTGCCGGATGCACCGCCCGCAGAAGGAGGCTGGACGTGACCGCCCTCGGATTTCTCTACCCCGGCTACTCGGCCGAGGACGACTACCCGCGCATGGAGCAGCTGCTCGGCAGCGACATCCGCCTCACCGTGGTGCACACGGACATCGGAGAGGACGCGCACCGGGTGGACGCCCTCCTGGAGATGGGCGCGGCGGAGCGGCTGGCAGCCGGCGTCGAGGAGCTGCGGCTGTCCGGGGCGGAGGCGGTGGTGTGGGCGTGCACCAGCGCGAGCTTCGTGTACGGCTGGGAGGGCGCCCACGAGCAGGTGCGGGCGCTGGCGCAGGCGGCGGGGCTGCCGGCGTCCAGCACGTCCTTCGCGTTCGTGCACGCGGCACGGGAGGTGGGCGCCCGGCGGGTCGCGGTGGCCGCGACCTATCCCGACGACGTGGCGGCGCTCTTCGGCTCCTTCCTCAAGGCAGGCGGTCTCGAGGTCGTCGCCGCGCGCGGCAGCGGCATCATCACGGCGGCGGAGGTCGGCACCTGGGGCGCCGCCGAGGTCCGGGAGCTGGCGCTCGCCGGGGACCACGAGGACGCCGACGCCGTGCTGCTCCCCGACACCGCGCTGCACACCGCCTCCCATCTCCGGGACCTGGAGACCGCCCTGGGGAAGCCGGTCCTCACCGCCAACCAGGTCACCGTCTGGGAGGCGCTGCGGCTGGCCGACCGCCGTGTGAACGCGCCCTCCATGGGCGCCCTCTTCACCAAGGAGCCCATCGTCCAGGCGAACGCCTGACGCCCCCGTGCGGGGGGTGACCGCCCCTCGCACGGGCACCGGGACCGCGCCCGGGCCCCTGCCGGGGCCGCCCGCCGCCTCGGCTGCTGCGCCCCGGCACCGGCGCACCGCCCGCTTTCCCGCACCCGGTCGCGTGGGGGCTGTGCTCACCCGTTCCGCCCCGGCGGAACGACTGCCCGCGGCGGGGCTCCCTGAGCGGACGCGGCGCACCGCCCGCTTCGCCGCACCCGGTCGCGTGGGGGCTGTGCCCACCGCGAGGCCCCCTGGTCGAGACCCCGCCGGACACCTCGGCCCGACACCCCCGCGCCGGGACCCGCAGACCTCGGGACCCACAGGCCTCGGGACCCACAGGCCTCGGGACCCACAGGCCCCGGGACCCACAGACCCCGGGACCCACAGGCCCCGGGGCGTCGCCGGGCGCGGTGAAGGAGGGGCCGGCTTCGCTGTGGGCGCTCGCTCCGGGGGCGCCGAGGGCGCGGGGGAATAAACGGAGCCACCCTCCTGTTGTGACCCCCGGAGAGAACGGAAACCGGCAACAGGAGAACCCCGTGGCAGAGGCCAACCCCGACGAGATCCGCGGCACCAAGAGGGGTGCGGCCCCGACCCCCCTGTCCGTCCTGGACCTGGTCACCGTCGGCGCCGGCCGCACCGCGACCGACGCGCTCCGCACCGGCGTCGCCCTCGCAGGCCTCGCCGAGTCCCGCGGATTCCACCGCTACTGGGTGGCCGAACACCACTCGATGCCGGGCGTCGCCTCCTCCTCGCCCGCCGTGATCCTGGCGCACCTCGCCGCCCACACCAGCCGTATCCGGCTGGGCTCCGGCGGTGTCATGCTCCCGAACCACGCCCCGCTGGTGATCGCCGAGCAGTTCGGCACCCTGGAGGCGCTGGCCCCGGGCCGCATCGACCTGGGCCTGGGCCGGGCCCCGGGCACGGACGGCGCCACGGCGGCAGCGCTCCGCCGCACCGACGGGCTGAACGAAGGCGCGGACGACTTCCCGCAGCAGCTCGCCGAACTGACCCGCTTCCTCGACGACGACTTCCCCGACGGCCACCCCTACGCGCGTATCCACGCGGTTCCGGGCCCCGTCCAGGGCACGTCCCCCGGCGGCGTCCAGTCCCCGCACCGCCCCCCGGTCTGGCTGCTCGGCTCCTCCGGCTTCAGCGCCCGGCTGGCCGGCGTCCTCGGTCTGCCGTTCGCGTTCGCGCACCACTTCTCCGCGCAGAACACGATCCCGGCGCTCGATCTGTACCGGGAGTCCTTCCGGCCCTCCGCCGTCCTCGACGCCCCCTACGCCCTGATCGGCGTGTCGGCGCTCGCCGCGGACGACGAGAAGGAGGCCCGCCGGCAGGTGCTCGCCGCGGCCCTGGGCATGGTGCGTCTGCGCACCGGTCGCCCGGGTCTGGTGCCGACCCCGGAGGAGGCGGAGGCTCACCCGTTCAGCCCCATGGAGCAGGAGTTCGTCACCAACTGGAACTCCAACGTCGTCCACGGCACCCCGGACGAGGTCCGCGCCGGACTCGACGGCCTCCAGAAGCGGACCGGCGCCGACGAGCTGATGCTCACCGCCAACGCCCACAGCCCCGAGGCGCGCCTGCGCTCGTACGAACTGATCGCCGACGCCTACGACTTGCCGCGCGCCTGACGGCCGGGCAGCCGGACCCCGGGAGCGCGCTCGCCGAGCTCACCGGGGTCGCGGGCCTCAGCGCAGCCGCGCCGTCACGACATGCAGGTTCATCGCGCACGGCACGCGCCCGTCCGGGGTCCTGAGCCCCTTGGCCGCCGGGAGGAACGCCTCGCGCAGTGACGTGAGGGCCGGCGGGTCCAGGGGGCCGACGTCGTAGATGCCGGACATGGTCGTCCAGACCTGCTCCGGAGTGCCGCCGAGGTCCACGGTGATCGTCTCCCAGTCGGCCGGCGCGAACCCGGCCGGTCCGAGCAGCCCGTCGAGCCCTTCCCGGGTGCGCGTCCGCCGGTCCCCGAGGGCCGGGATGCGCCGGGCGGCGGGAAGCGCGTCGATCAATGGCCTCGCCAGGCCGAGGAAGAGGTCGTAGGCCTCGCCGCCGACGGCGCCGCCGCCCAGTACGCAGGCCAGGACGCCGCCCGGCGTGAGCACCCGCGCGATCTCCGCGACGACCTGTTCGACGTCGGCCATCAGCATCAGTGCCATGTGCGAGACACAGGCGTCGAAGTCGTCGTCGGGGAAAGGGAGATGCTGGGCCCGGCCCTCGACCAGGGCCGCTCCCGCCAGCGCGGGGCGGAGCCGTGCCAGGGCCAGCGAATCGGGTGACAGGTCCAGCCCCGCGAGTTCCCGCCCCGGGGTCCGGGCGAGCAGTTCCAGCAGCAGGCCGTCGCCGCAGCCGAGGTCCAGCACGCGCCGGCGGCCGGCGACCCGGTCGCACAGGATCTCGTAGCTGGACCGGTCGTCGGCGGTGCGGCCACCGGCGAGTGCGTCGGCCGTCACCGCCGGGCGCTCCGCGTGGAAGGCCCGCAGAAAGGCTTCTTGCGAGGTGGTCGTCATGCACGCGAACCTACGCGGTCCGCCCCGGCGTCGGCCGGGCCCCGGACAGGAAGTGGGCACCGTCACCCGGGTCACCCCCGGCGGCACCCCGGCATGGTCAGCAGGTCGGAGATACGATCCGGCGTCACGGGCCGCGAGTAGAGCCAGCCCTGGCCCGTGTCGCAGCCGATACGGCGCAGCCGTGAGGCCTGGCCGGAGGTCTCGACGCACTCGGCGGTGACGGTGAGGCCGAGACGGTGGGCGAGTTGGACGAGCGCCTCGACGATGACCTCGTCGGCGGGGTTGGGGTGCGCCCCGTCGTCGTAGCGGAAGCCGCGCACGAAGGAGCCGTCGAGCTTGAGGACCGAGACGGGGAGCCGGCTCAGATAGGCGAGGTTGGAGTAGCCCGTGCCGAAGTCGTCGATGGCGATCCGCACGCCCATGTCGCTGAGCGCCTGAAGCGCCTGGAGGGGCCGGCCCGCGGAGCCCATCACCGCCGACTCGGTCAGTTCCAGCTGGAGCAGCCGGGGGGCCAGGCCCGTCTCGGTGAGGATGTCCGCCACGTCGGCGACCAGGTCGGAGTCCCACACCTGACGCACCGCCACATTGACGCTCACGAAGACCGGTTCGACGTCCGGGTGGTCGAGCTGCCAGGTGCGCGCCTGGCGGCACGCCGTGCGCAGCACCCAGCGGCCGAGCTGGACGATCGAGCCGTCTTCTTCCGCCAATCCGATGAACCGATTCGGCGTCAGCGTCCCGAACTGCGGGTGATGCCAGCGCACAAGCGCCTCCACACCGTGCACGCCGCCGTCCTCCAGCCCGACGAGGGGCTGGTACTCCAGGGCGAACTCGCCGCGCTCGACCGCCGGACGGAGTGTGGAGGCGAGCGCCTGACGGGTCATGCGATGGGCGTTGCGCTCGGGATCGAAGAGCGTCCAACGGGCCTTGCCGTCGGCCTTCGCCCAGTACAGCGTGGTGTCCGCGGCCTGCATCAGACCGGTCGCCGTGGTGCCCGCCGCATGCCGCTCGACGACGCCGATCGACGCCGACAGGGACAGCCGCTGACCGGACAGGTCGAAGGGCTCCTGCAACACCCGCAGCACCGTCTCGGCGAGCTCCGACAGCTGCTCCGTACCCGTCGAGTCCTCGACGAGCAGCGCGAATTCGTCGCCGCCGAGCCGGGCGACCAGGGGGGTCGACGCACGTGCGTAGCCCGCCTCGTCCGCGCACCGCGTGAGCCGCTCGGCGACCGCCGCGAGCAGCCGGTCGCCGACCCGGTGGCCGAGCGTGTCGTTGACGGCCTTGAACCCGTCGAGGTCGAGGTAGCACAGCCCGACGCGGCCGGTGCCCGACTCGTCGTACGTGCCGGCCTCGAGTGCGGCCGACAGGCGTTCGAAGAACAGGGTGCGGTTGGGCAGCCGGGTCACCGGGTCGTGCATCTGGAGATGCCGCAGCCGTGCCTGGAGTTCGCGCCGGGCGCTGATGTCGGCGACGGAGAGCAGGACCGCCCCCGGGCCGTCCTGGCGGGACAGCGGGGACACCGTGATCTGCGCCCACAGCGAGTGCCCGTCCGGGTGCTTGAGCCGTCGTGTGCAGCGCAGCCTGGCCTGCCGCCCGCGCAGCACCTCGCGGTACGCGTGCCAGGTGCGGATGTCGGAGGTGAGGTCCACGAGGTCGGCGGCGACCAGACCGGCGGGCGGGGGAGGGGACCCGGACGGCCCGGAACTCCCCGACGGCCGGCCGGGAGCGGTGGATGCGTCGTACGGGGCGGGGGACTCGCCGGGCCGGTGGTCCCTCCGGCCGGCCGGACCCGGCCCGTGGCCCTGCCGGGCGCGAGCTCCCGGCTCGTGCTCCTGCCGGTCGGGTGCGGACGGCCCGCGGTCCTGCGGGATGGGTCCCGACGCCTCGTGGTCCTGCGGGACGGGGCCCGGCGGCTCGTGGTCCTGCCGGATCGGCCCCGGCGGCTCGTGGTCCTGCCGGCCGGGTGCGGACCGTCCGTGGTCCGGCCGTTCGGCGGTCTCCGGTCCCCCGCCGTCGTGTTCGGGGGAGCCGGGTCCGCGGTCCTGCCGTTCGGTGTCGCCGTCCTGTTCGGCGGCGCAAGGCCCGTGGACCGGGGCCGGACGTGCGCCGGGGGCGGCTCCGGCACCGGATCCGCGCTCCCGCGCGCTGCCGCCGCCGAACAGCGCGGCGAACGCGTCGTTCGCGACGGACACCAGGCCCTCGCGGTCGACCACGGCGAGCGCGAGGGGCGCCGCGGCGAAGGCGTCGCGGAGCAGCCGCGGGTCGGCGTCGCACGGTGGCCGGGGCTCCGGGTCACTACGTTCCGTGACGGACGGCTGGACGAGGTCTGCCGCGGGGGCCGGCCCTTCGGACGTTCCGCTCACCGCTCGCTCCCGCAGTGCAGTCGTTCGGGTACAGGTCTCGGCGGATTGCCGACCGACGGGGGACAGGGCTGATCGGCCCCGTCCGCGCAGGAAAGTGTGCCGATCATAGAGGCACCCCTCCGGCCCATTCCAGCGATACCCCGCTGACACTCGGGACCCGACCCCCTCGGCAGATCGTTTCTGCACACCTCTGAGCTGGGCTCATTCATCCTCGATCGTCTGTGACGTTCCGTGAGCGATCGGGGTGTCGAGCCCTCACCCGTCCGGGTCATCCGAACGAGGCGTAGTACGACAAACCACCACAGGCTGGGTGCGGTGTCCCGGTTTTCGCACCCGGAGGTGGACGTGCCGCGTCAGCTCCCGCCCGACGGGGTCTCGCAGGGAGGGGAACGGCCCCGCTGGCGCAGCGTGGCGGCCGGGCTCACCGCGCTGTCCGCCCTCACGGCCACCTCGCTGGTGACCTGCCCGGCGGTCGCCGAGCCCCTGGCGGGTCCGTGCGCGCTGCACCGCACATCGGCCCATCACTCCGAGGGCCTGGACACCTGGAACGACGCCTACCCCCGGCCGACCCGGTCCCTCGACGCTCTGATGGTGTTCCTGTCGTTCCCCGACTCGCGCCCGAAGACGACGCCGGCGGAGCTCACGAAGGACTACTTCCCCGAGACCAGCCGCTTCTACGAGCAGGCGTCCTACGGCAAGTTCACGCTGCGCCCGCATCCGCAGTCCGCCTGGGTGCGGATGCCGCTGGCGTCGACCGAGTACGCCATACAGCGCGACTGGGACCCCGCACACCGGGCGGTCTACCTCCAGGACGCGATCGAGGCCGCGGACCCGACGGTCGACTTCCGCAGGTACGACCTGGTGTACCTGGTCGCCGACCCGGACGCGCCGGGCGTCGACTCGGACGCCACGAAGGTGGTCAACCTCGACCAGCCGCTCCATGCCGACGGCACCGACATCCGGCGTCTGGTCACGGTCTTCGAGCACCACCCGCCGGACCGCAATGTGCTCGCCCACGAGACGGGCCACGTCTTCGACCTGCCGGACCTGTACCACCGGCCGCAGGACGGCAAGGGCGACTGGGACACGTACGTCGGCGACTGGGACGTCATGGGCAGCCAGTTCGGCATGGCGCCGGACTTCTTCGCCTGGCACAAGTGGAAGCTCGGCTGGCTGGATCCGCGCCAGGTGGTCTGTGTGCAGGGCCGCGGGGACGCGCGGCTGACCCTGGACCCGCTGGACGCGCCGTCCGCTCCGGCGTCCCTCCCGCCCCTCGCCCCCGGGAAGTCCCCCGGAGGCGGGAGCGACACCCGGCTCGCGGTGATCCGCACCGGCCGGGACGAGGCGATCGCGGTCGAGGCCAGGGACCGGACGGGCAACGACGACACGCTCTGCAAGCCGGGGGTGCTGGTCTACCGGGTACGCGGCGGGACGGCCTCTGGGGGTGGCCCGGTCGAGGTTGTGGACGCGCACCCGGGTACGGAGGCGTGCTGGGGCGACTCGGTCTACCCGCCGCTGGCGGACGCCACGGTCCAGGCGGGGGAGAGCTTCCGCATCCCGGACAAGCGCATCCGTATCGACCTCAAGGTGGAGGGGCGGAGCCCGGCGGGAGGCTGGGACGTCACGATCAGGACCGGGTGAGCGGCGGCCGGGCGCGCAAGAGGGCGGACAGCACAAGGGCGCGGGCAACGCAAGAGGCCCCCCGCTTTCGCGAGAGGCCTCTCACCGTCTGTGCGCCGCCAGGGACTCGAACCCCGGACCCGCTGATTAAGAGTCAGCTGCTCTAACCAACTGAGCTAGCGGCGCCTGCTGACGTCGTAGACCTTAGCATCCTGATCGGCGCCAGGAAAAATCGATATGCGGACCGCGGCCGAGGCCTGCGTCCGCGCCGCCCGGACGCTGGCCCAGAGCAGTACCTCCGGCCCGGGCAGCCAGGGGTGACGCGTGTCAGGAGCGACCAGCCAGCGGGCGTCCGGGCGGGCGGGCGCTGCCGTGTCCGGGGCGGCCAGGGGAGGCACGCACACCGCGTCGCCGGTGCCGTGGCAGAGCAGCGGCGGCACGTCCGTCCCGCGCCCACGCCCCGTGTGGCCCCACTCCTCCCACTCCAGGAGCGAGGGCAGGCGCTGGGCGGTGCCGGGTGCCGCGAAGAGCAGCATGCGTCCGCGGTGCACGGCGGCGGGGCCGGAGCCGGGCCCCTCGTTCCACAGGCGGTCGAGCATCCGGCGCCCGAAGACCAAGGGGGTGCTCACCACGTCGAAGACCGAGCCGCAGGGCAGCACGACGGGTGCGCAGGGCCGGTCGGCCCAGAGACTGAGCGTGCTGCGCGGATACGATCCTGCCGAGGCGAGCCAGGCGGCCCCCTCACGTGTCACGCCGGAGGCGTCGTCGAGGCGGCCCAGGGGCGCGGTGCCCAGGGGGCGGCCGGTCGCGGCCCCGGTGCCCGACGGCCGGGTGGCCGCGGGTGCGGCGCTCGCGGTCCGGGAGGCCGGGGCGCGGGTCGCCGGCGGTCGGGTGGGGTCTGCCTGCCGGGTGCCGCTGCTGCTGCTCATGGCATTTACATCTACCGGGTGTGAGCAAGACGTCCCGGAGAGTTGCCGGAACCGGGGACACGGCAGGGCGCAGTGGAGTATCTTGCCCCGTCGGCATATGCCGGATGGAGTGCCCCTCCCGGCCTTCCCGCCCCCGCGGCGCGCCTCCCCGGACCCGTTCGTCTCGCGGGGACCTGGCCGACCGCCCTCGTCGATGCGCCCGCGGCGGCCCTGCTCGCCGTGCGGGAGTCTCAGTCGCCGTCGTCCGTGCGGTCGCCGCGCAGAAGGTCCCGCCCGAACTCCACCATGCGTTTGGCATAGTCCTCGGTCCATTCGGCGCGCTCCGCGATGGCGGCGGGCGTCAGCCGGTCGAAGCGACGCGGGTCGGCGAGCTGGGCCGCCGCGATCGCCTGGTACTCCATGGAACGGTCGGCGGCGGCGCTGAAGGCGAGGGTCAGCTCGGTGGCCCGGGACAGCAGCTCGGCGGGGTCCTCGATCGACTCCAGGTCGAAGAAGTGCTCCGGGTCCGCCGCCGCCTCGGTCGGCTCGAAGAGCAGCGGGGCGGGGCGTAGGCGCGGCTGACTGCGATGCCGCTCTGGCTCCGCCATGACACTGACCTCCTCGTGGCCGACCGGCCCCCTCGGACCGGACCGCTCCCATTGTCCCGCGCGCCGCAAGGGGGCAGGCGACGGGTGGGCGCGCCCCGCCGCGGAGCCCGGGGGCCGCGCCGGTGCCGGGCAGGCGCCGACCGGCTCCGGCCCGTCCGGCACAGAGATGCACTCGCGTGCCACCCGTCCCACCATGGACGTACGGTCCCACGGGGCATGGAGGTGGGTGATGACGGAAACCCGGCACGGCTCCCAGCCCGACGCCGACAGCTCCGCCGCCGTCGGACACCGCAACGTGTTCTTCGACTTCGTCCCCTGGATCCTCTTCGACGTCGTCGCGGGGCCCAGCACCTGGATGCTCGCCGCTCTCGTGGCCCTGGCCGCCTCGGTCGTCCTCATCGTTCCCGATCTGCGCCGGCACGGCCCCAAGCTGCTCGACGTCGTCGGCATCGTCTTCTTCGGGGTCCTGTGCGTGCTAGGGCTGGTCCTGGACCGCCACGACCTCATCTGGTTGGAGACCTATGCGCAGGTCATCTCCAACGGGGTGATCGCGGTGGCCGCCCTGGGGTCCCTCGCCTTCGTGCCCTTCACCGAGCAGTACGCGCGCGAGCAGACGCCCCCGGAGATCTGGAACACCCCGGCCTTCAAGCGCACCAACCGGCTGCTGACGACCCTGTGGGGGACGGTCTTCCTCGTCACCGCGATCCTCGGCCTGGTCGCCCTGCACGTCTCGGGCGGCACCGACTGGTACAACTGGATCATCCCCATCGGCCTGCTGCTGATCGCCGTCAAGGTCACCGCCTGGTACCCCGAGTACGTGCGCCGCAAGGTCCGTGCCCGGCTCGCGGCCGAGGGCAGGGCCCCGCTCTGACCTCAAGGGGCCCAGGGCACACGGTGGTCGGACCAGTGGTCCCACGTCGACAGCATCGCGTCCCACCCGTCGGGGAACTTCACGGTCACGCCCAACTGGACGGGCTCCGTGGACGGATGGTCGTCCAGCAGCTCGGCCACGCCCGCACGGCACACCACGATGCAGGCGTGCCGGTGACGGGAGGTCAGGACGCACAGCCGGCCCGTCTCCAGATGGAAGGCCGTCGCGTCCGGGCGGCCCGACAGCGGGTGCAGGACCACCGTCACGTCGTACTCGCGGCCCTGGAGGCGGTTGGCCGTGTCCACGGTGACATCCGTGACGCCGAGCTCCGCGAGGGCGGCGCGCACGGCGGCTGCCTGGTCGCGGTGCGCGGTGCCCACGGCGATGCGGTCGGCCAGCAGCGGCGCCGGTTCGTCGGACCGCTCGGAGCCGGTGACCCCGCCCCGGTCGAGCAGCCTGAGCACCACCTGGGCGACGGCCCGCACGGCCTCCGGGTCCGTCCGCGGCGTATGGCGCGCGGGCAGCTCCAGCAGGCCCCAACCGGAGTCCGCTGCCTCGTCGATGACCCGGTCGGGGCCCGACCCGTCGGACGGCACCGCGAACGACAGCGTCCGGTCCCCGTGCGCCGTACCGCTGCGGAACGGCGTGTACGGGTAGAACGCGTCCGACACCAGCGGCGCCGCCGACGCGGGCAGCCGCCAGGAGACGGGCAGCCGGTGCTGCGGCAGCTCCGGATTGTGAGCGAGCAGCGTGCTGACCGCGCTCGCCGACGGGTCGTACGACAGCCCCGCCCACTGCTCGGACCCGACGATCGCGAACGGGTCGAGCTGGCCCGGGTCGCCCACGAACAGCGCCCGCTCGAAGAGCCCCGCGACCGCGAGGAGCGCGTCCGAACGCATCTGGTACGCCTCGTCCACGATCGCGTGCCGCCACGGCTCGACGCCCTTGACGTGCGCCCACTTGGCGGCCGTGGAGATGACGACGTCCAGCCCTGCCAGATCGGCGGCCTTCGCCGACGTGCGGACGTTCCCCAGCGCGTCGAGCGCCTTGTCGTACGCGTCGGTGTCGCTGCTGTGCAGCCGGCCCACCGGCAGCTCCGGGTCCTTCTCGGCCAGCCGCAGCACCAGGTCGTCGACCTGCGCGTTCGTCTGCGCGATCACCATCAACGGGCGCCCGGCCGCCACCAGTTCACGGGCGGCGCGCACCACGAGCGTGGACTTCCCGGCACCCGGCGGGGAGTCCACGACCACGCCGCGGTGCGCGCCGTGCAAGGTGTCGTGCAGGATCGCCTCGGTCGCGCGGGCGGCCTCGGCGCCCGGGTCGAAGGACGCCGGGGCGGGCGGGGAGAGACGGGCGGCGCTCACAGCAGATCCTCGTCGGTCACGGGGTCGGGCAGCGGCAGGGCGGTGGCGGCGTCCTCGCCGGGCGGGCCGCCGTGGGTCCACGGCGTCTCCTCGGGATCCGGCAGCTTCGGGCCGCCGCGCTGTTCGTGCTCGAACAGCGTGAAGCAGACCCGGTCGCCCTTCTCCGGCACACTCCCGGGTTCGGGCTCCTTGCCGCGGCCCATCTTGTCGAGGATCCGCAGCACCAAGAGCCCCTCCTCCTCGGCGTACCCGACGAACTCGGCGGCCTGGGGCCTGCCGGCCAGCTCACGGTGGACCCTGACCCGCTCGCCGAGGTGCGGCCGGTCGTCCGTGCGGACCGTGACCAGCGGCCGCGGGCTGGGCCGCTTGCCCTCGCCGTACGCCATCACGACGTCCGTGACCTCTCCGGCGAACGCCTCGCCGGAGAGCCGGCGCCCCGCCATCACCAGCGGGTCGTCGAGCGCCTCCTGCGCGTCGAGCCGTGCCTGCTCGCGCTCGCGCGTGGCCAGTTTGTTCGCCGCCGTGACCGCGTCGTCGTGGCGCGGCTGCGGGGGTTCGCCGGACGCGACACGGTCGCGGTGCCCGGTGAACGACCAGCGGTCGCGGGTCCAGCGGTCGGCGACATGCGCGCCGACGGGCAGGGCGCGCAGCAGGTCGATACCGCGCCACACGGCGTCCCAGGTGGGGCGGGTGCGGCCGGCGACCAGCTCGCGGATCCGCTGCTCGGCGGCGGTGACGTCGGCGAGCCGGTCGTCGGCAGCCAGGCCGTCCTCGGCCGCGGCGAGCGCGCTGCGGGCGCGGTCGTAACGCTCGATGGCGGGCGCGAGCAGCCGGTTGTCGAACGCCGGGTCCGTGGCCGGGCCCGCCGGCGGGCAGAGCAGCTGGCCTTCGACGTCCCGCGCGCTCTCCGCCCACAGTGCGGCGTCGGCGCCGTTCCCGCCCTCCGGCGGGTCGATCCAGGCGAGCAGCGCGCCGAGGTGCTGGTCCTCCAGGCTGCTCTGGCCCGTCACCCAGTGCCGGGCCAGCAGGTCGGTCGTCGACACCAGCAGCGAGGAGCCGGGGACACGGGCGCGTTCCCCGAAGTGCGTGAGCCAGCGGCCGAGCAGGGGAACGCGGGGCGGCGCGGGATGGGGGGCATCGGGGTCCTGTTCCGCCGTGCGCCGGAAGCGGGTGGACCGGCCGAGCAGCCGCACGAAGTCCAGGCCGGCGCGGCTCGGCACGACGATCTGCGGTGCGTCGGCGCACAGTTCGACCTCGACCTTGACCCGCTTGCCGGTCCCGGGGTCGGTCTCACTGCGCTCGGCGGGCTCGACGTCCTGCGCGAACGCGTCGACGTACGGCAGCACTTCGTCCGCGAGGCGGGCGAGGAACGCGAACCGCTGGTCCCGGTCCCGCGGCTGCGGCACCACCAGCAGCCGCGGAGCGTCCCGGTCGGTGCCGACCAGCGCCCCGAGCGGAGCCCCGACCTCACCGGCGGTGGTCAGCGGCACCAGGACGAGCGGCCTCGGGTGCAGATGCCGGTGCCGCACGGTGGCGCTGCGCTGCGCGCGCCCGGTGCTCACGGCCTCCAGCCGGGCGAGGTGGGTGATCAGCGACACGAGGCTCCCTCCGGGCACGGTGCGTCCGCCAGGGCCTCGGCCCGCAGTGCCGCCGCCCTGCGCAGGGCCGCGACCGCCGGGTCGGCCGGATCGCCCGCCTCGCCGTGGGCCGCCGCGAGGGCCGCGCCGACCGTGGTGAGGTCGCCGAGTTCGCCCCGGACGCCGCGGCCGAGCGAGGTGACCGAGCCCTCGGCGCGTGCCGCGCGCCGGCAGTGCTGCGCCAGGTCGCAGGCGGAGAGGCATTCGGGGGCGTACGCGGCGGGGACGGACTCGACGGCCGACAGCAGCTCGTCGGGGGAACCGCCCACGTCGAACGTGGTGCCCTCCGGGACGGTGTTCGCGATGTCCTCGACCCGGGTGAGCCGGGCCAGCTGGCGCCGGGTGACCGACAGCTGTTTGCGGATGTCGACGGGCGCCGCCGTGGGCAGGTTGGAGAAGTCCTTGGGGCAGACCAGCAGGACGCGGTGCCCGATCGCGGGGGCGGACGGCGACGGGCCGAGCTGCTGGGCGATCCGCTCCAGTGCGAGGACGTACACCGCCGCCTGGCGGGCTGCCGCGCCGACCTTCGCGGGCTCCGCCGAACCGTCGACCATCGGGAAGGACTTGATCTCCACGACCGTCCACCGGCCGTCGGGGTGCACGACCACCGCGTCCGGCTCCAGGAACGCCGCCGAGCCGGCGACGTCGAGCGCGAGGAGCGGGTGGTCGAGCAGGGTCCAGGCGCCCGCCCGCGTCGCCTCGCGCAGCGCCAGCGCCGTACGCGCCGTACGCCCCTGCGGGCCCGCCGCCGACAGGTCGGGCACCCTGGCGCCCTCCGGCGTGGGCGGTTCGGCGCCGGGGTCGAGCCGCTCGTGCACCAGGCGCAGCAGCTCGGCGCCGCCGTCGCCCTTCACCCGTGCCTCGAAGGCGTTGCCCCGGACCAGGGCGAACTGCGACTGTCCGAACGCGGACGGCGCGCCCAGGGCGCTCGCCAGCGCCGCCTTGTCGACGCCCGCGCCGTCCAGCAGCGCGCGCCGCCGGCACCCGGGGTTGGCCGCGAGCGCAGCGAGGGCACGCGCGTCGAGCGGCTGCGGCGGGACGTCCGGTCCGCGCAGCTCAGCGAGCAGATGCCGGAGTGCCGCCCCCCGCGTCCGAGGCTCCGGAACGCGGTTCGGCTCGCTGTCCGCGCTGTCGAGGAATTCGCTCACCCGCCGAAGTCTGGCACTCGGCACCGACAATCGCGGAACCCTTGGCCCCGGAAGGCGCGGCAGCGCCGTCCGCCGCGGGGACGGTGGAGGAGGCGGCGGCCCCGGCCGCGGACGGGGCGCCGGCCGTCGCGGGCCGCACCCGGGCGCGGCCCGCGAACCGCTCCCGCAGCACACCGGCGATGCGCAGCACCGGACGGGACAGCAGGTAGCCCGCGCCCATCACGGCGACACCGGCGGCGGCGTCGAGGAAGTAGTGGTTGGCGGTGCCCATGACCACGACGGCGGTCAGCAGCGGGTAGGCCACCGCCACGACGCGGGCGGTCCGGGAGCGGCCGTGGCGCCACAGCATGATCCCGCACCACAGCGCCCAGCCCACGTGCAGACTCGGCATCGCCGCGTACTGGTTCGTCATGCCGCCGAGTCCGCGCGGCGCGCTCGCCGCGCCGCCCCACCAGCCGTACGAGCTGTACTGGGCCATCGTGTCGACGAATCCGTGGACCGGGGCGAGGAGCCGGGGCGGACAGGTCGGCAGCAGGGTGAAGCCGATCAGGCCGATCATCGTGGACGTCATCAGCCAGGCGCGGGCCGCCCGGTAGTGGACGGTCCGGCTGCGGAAGAGCCACACCAGGACGGCCGGGGTGACCACGTAGTGCAGGCTGGCGTACCAGAAGTCGGCGGGCACGCCGATCCAGGCGTGGGCGGTGAAGAGCCGGTTCAGCGGGTGCTCGGCGTCGAGGTGGAACCGCCGCTCCAGGTCGAGGATCGTCAGGCCGTGGCCGACGGCGCCGGGCACGTCGCCGCGGGCGAGCAGCCGGCCCCCCATGTACGCCGCGTAGACCACCACGATCAGCGGCAACTCGGTCCACCATCGGAGCCGAGCTCCCCCCGAAGGCGTGGTGACCGGCGCGTCGGTCTGCGGCATCCGATCGCTCTCCCTCTCTGCCAGCGGCGGCCGACGGCCACGGCCCACAATCTACGGTGTACGCCTTGTTGTGATCGGGGCGCCCCCTGTGCGCCCCGGCCTCCGACAAAGACGCAGCGACCGGTGCTCGGGTTGCCCCGTGGAGCAGCCCGTCGTAACCGGAAAACCCCTGGTGAGCGGGGGGCGGGAAACAGGTGCGCGAGAATGGCCGGAACGGCACGTACTCGAAGAGGTTCCTCATGGCTCCGCGCATCCTGCTGGCACGTCACGGACAGACCGCCTGGTCGCTTTCCGGAAAGCACACCGGCAGGACCGACGTGCCGCTCCTGGAGGAGGGCAGGCGCGGCGCCAAGCTGCTCGGCGAGCGTCTGCACCGGCCGCCCTTCGACGGCCTCCCGGGCGTCGAGGTCCGTACGAGTCCGCTGGCACGCGCGCGGGAGACGTGCGAACTCGCCGGTTTCGGTGACCGCGCCACCGTCTGGGACACGCTCATGGAGTGGGACTACGGCGCCTACGAGGGGATGACCCCGGCGGAGATCAAGGCCGACCGCCCGGACTGGCTCATCTGGCGCGACGGGGTCCCCGGGGGCGAGACCCTGGAGCAGATGACCGCGCGCGCGGACGAGGTCGTCGCCTGGGCGCGCTCGGCGGACCGCGACGTGCTCGTCTTCGCCCACGGGCACATCCTGCGATCCATAGGCGCGCGTTGGCTCGGCTTCCCGCTCGACTTCGCCGCCCGTATCCGTCTCAACCCGACGTCCGTGTCGGTGCTCGGCTGGGCCTACGGGGACCCCGCGATCGAGACCTGGAACGACTGCGCACACCTGGCGGGCTGACGGCTCGCCCCGGGCCCGCCCGCGCCGGCCGGACGGGACCGGCGGCGAGGCGGACGGCTCGGACCGGGACCGGCGGGGAGGCCGACCCGGACCGGCAAGGAGGCTGACCGGGACCGGCGGCGGGGCGGGTGGCTCAGACCGGGACCGGCAGGGAGGCGTGCCGGTCGAGGAAGGCGCCGACGCCGTTCGCCGAGCGGTGCGGCTGGAGCAGGCGCGCGGTCGTCGCGAGCATCGTCTGCACCCGGGAGGACTGCACCTGGTCGAGCAGGTCGAGCACCCGGTGACCCGCCTCCGCGGCTTCGTCGGGGTGCCCCGCGCGCGCCAGGTCGTCCGCCAACTCGGCCGTGTACAGGGCGATGTTGCGGGCGAAGTGCGGGTCCTGGAGGGTGGCCGCGCGGTGGGCGTGGTGCGCGGCGCGCGGCCAGTCGCCGAGCGCGGACCAGCACTGCGCCTCCAGGCCCTCCAGCTCGGCCTCCCCGTAGAAGCTCATCCACTCCGGGTCGTCGGGCGCCGGGCCGCGGTCGAAGTACGCCTGTGCGCGGGCCAGTGCGCGGGCGCACCCCGAACGGTCGCCGAGGCCCGCCCAGCCGCCCGCCTCGCGCAGGGCGATCAGCGACTGGAGCCGTGGCGAGCCCAGTTGCCGGGCCGCGCGCTGTGCGGCCTGGGCGGCCCGCAGCGCCTCGCGCGGGCGCCCCGCGTCCCGGGCGAGGAACGCGGTGTTGCAGAAGGCGTGCGCCTCCAGGGCCGTGTCGCCGGACATGCGCGCGGTCGCCAGCGCCTCCGCGTAGTGCGAGCGGGCGTCCTCGAACCGGCCGGAGTCGTGGGCCAACCAGCCCACGGACAGAGCGAGTTCACCGGCGCCCGCGTGCAGCCGCTCGGCCGTGGCCTGCCGGGCCGTTCCCGCGTCCAGCAGGGCATAGGCGGCCCGCAGCGGGGCGGCGGCTCTCCGGTACAGGCCGTCGGCCCCGTGCCGGTCGTCCAGCAGCCGGATCCTTCGCACGGCCTCCTCGACCGCGCCGGCCTCGGTCTCGCCCACCCGGCGGAGCGGCCGGTCCGCCGCTGCGGCCTCGCCGTCGGCGGCCATCCCCAGCGGCGCGAAGGCCGCCGCCACCGCGGCCGTGCCGCCGGTCATGAATGCGCGACGCTGCACGTCGCTCTCCTCGTTGCTCTGGATCTCGTACATCTCGTACGTGTCGTACGTCTCGTACTGGCGGATCGGTTCAGTCGTCTGGTGCGCGGGGTGCGGCGCGGGCGCCTCCGGCAGGGGGCGGGCACCCCGGCCGCGCACCGCCGAGCGCGGGGCGAAGCCCAGGTCCGTGAGCGTGCGACCGGGGAACATGTGCAGGAACACCCGCTCGTACGCGTAGTTGGGGCACCGGATCTCGCCCGCCTCGACCCGGCCGATGTAGCGCGCGTCGCAGCTGACCCGCTCGCCGATCTCGCGAGCGGCCCGTCGCACCGCGGCGGCGAACTCGCCCGGGGAGCGCTGACCACGCAGCAGCCGGAAGGCGGGATTCGGTCGCGGGGACGGGGAAGACGGTGTCGACGATGTCATCGGTGACGACGCCATGGCCGGGACCTCTCGTGCGGCGGGGCACGAAAGTACCGGCTGTGACGGGGGCGTCATGCACTGTTTGGCTACAAACCGGATATCTCACCCACGATCTGCCATGAAGTGCCATCCTTTGCGGCGGCATTTCGCCGTAGCCGTTGACGCCCGTCCCGCGTTGAACCATGCGGAGACGGAGCTGCGCTCCCGATCCGAGGGACGTGAAGGAGGAGGGGTTCCGTGGTGGAGGCCGGGATGGAACACAGCGCACCCTGTACGTCGCTGTCCACGGCGGGGCACACGCCGACCCAGGACCGCAGCGAGTCGCCCTGCGACCTGGTCACCGTGCCGGCCCGGCAGGGCCTCGAGGCCGTGGACATCCTGCGCCGCGGAGCCGCCGACGGCGTCGGCCCGGTGCTGCACGACGGCAGCTGCGACACCCTCGGCTTCCTGGTGCCGCCCGGCACCGCGGACGGCTGGGACGTGCCCGGCAGCGCCTGTACGCAGACCCTGGGCCGCGGTCTGAGCATCGGCTCCCTGCCGGCGCCGCCCGTCGAGGGGACGGGCTGGCTGCTCCCGCCCGGCGAGGCCGACCCGGTCACCGACCCGGCCGTGCTGCGCGCCGCGCTCGGCGAGGCGGCGCGGCTGATCGAGGCTGCGGACAACTGCCGCTAGCGCCTGTCGTCACATTCCCGTCTGCCGCCGCGGCCGGGGCGGGCGGACCTCCCGAGGCGGCGGATAATGGTCCCGTGGGAAGGGCGACGAAGGCAGCACGGGGAGGCCGGGCGAGAGCCGGCAGGCGGGATACGGCGGTCGTCGTCGAGGACGTCGACGGCGGGACCGCCGAGCTGCGGCCCGACCCGGACCGGCCGCGCGCCTGGACACTGCTCATCGACGGCGCCCCGCAGTCGCACGTCGATCTCGACGACCCCACCCACCTCGACTTCGAGTACCAGCGCAGGCTGGGCCACGTCATCGACCTCGTCGCCGCCCCCGGAAAACCGGTCCGCGTCGTGCACCTCGGCGGCGGAGCCGGGACGCTCGCCCGCTACACGGCCGCCACCCGGCCGCGCTCGACCCAGCAGATCGTCGAACGCGACGCCGCCCTCGTCCAACTGGTCCGCCGTGAGCTGCCCTTCGACCAGGGCGCGCGCATCCGGATCCGCTCCGCCGACGCCCGTGCCGGACTGGCCAAGGTGCCCGACGGCTGGGCGGACCTGGTGATCGCCGACGTCTTCGGCGGAGCCCGCACCCCGGCCCATCTCACCAGTACCGAATTCCTCGACGAGGTACGCCGGGTGCTCGCGCCGGGCGGCTGGTACGCGGCGAATCTGGCCGACGGCCCGCCGCTCGCCCATCTCCGCGGCCAGATCGCCACCGCCGCGGCCGCCTTCCCCGAGCTCGCCCTCGTCGCCGAGCCGGCCGTGCTGCGCGCCAAGCGCTTCGGCAACGCCGTGCTCGTCGCCTCCGACCACCCGCTCCCCGTCGCCGAACTCACCCGCCGCGCGGCGAGCGACCCGCACCCCGCCCGCGTCGAACACGGCCGCCCGCTCACCGACTTCACCGGCGGCGCCCCCGTCGTCACGGACGCCACGGCGACGGCTTCCCCGGCACCACCGCCCTCGGTCTTCCGCTGACGGCCCGCACGGCGGGGCGCGGCCGCCCCGCCCTGGGCGCGCGGCGGCGCGCAAGGCCGGTCGGATCAGTAGGAGTTGATGTCGACCTGCGGCGGGTGGTCGTGCCAGGTGCAGAAGACCGAGACCCGGTCCGCGCCCGAGGAGAACTCGACACGGATCCAGGTCGACTGCGTCCAGACCTGCATCGACCAGTCCGCGTCCGGGGTCGCGGAGACGAGCGTCGCCGAGGTCTTGCCCAGGTCGAACACGACCCTGCCGCCCTTGGTGTTGTAGCTCTTGACCCGGCCCGAGGCGGCGGGCGACGAGCCGGTCCGGCCCGGGTACCCGCCCGGGGGCGACGAGGACGGGCTGCGCGACGGTGCGGGCGTCGAGGGAGGCGGCGAGGACGCCGGCTTCGTGCGCGACGGTGTGGGCGAGGGGCTGGGCGACGCCGTCGCGGAGGCGTGGTCCGGTGCCGGGCCCGTGATCGGCAGCGCCCGCGGCGGGTCGTACGCGGTGCCCGCCATCACCGTGTGGACACCCCACCACGACAGCGTGACCGCCGCGCCCGTGGCGAGCGACCAGGCCAGTGCGTGAACGAGTCCTCTGTGCATCGCGGGCCATACTGCCGCACGCGCCGCACTGGTGTCCCAAGGGGGAGGCAGAGAGTCCGTTTCAGGACCGGAGTCGCTCGAATGGCGTACGGTGCCGCCCATGGCACGTGTGCTCGTCGTCGAGGACGACCAGTTCGTACGCTCAGCCCTGATCCGGCACCTGACCGACGCCTCCCACACCGTACGGAGCGTCGGCACGGCTCTGGAGGCGCTGCGCGAGGTCGCCCATTTCCGCTTCGACCTGGTGATCCTGGACCTCGGACTGCCCGATCTGGACGGGTCCGAGGCACTGAAGATGCTGCGCGGCATCACGGACGTCCCTGTGATCATCGCCACCGCGCGGGACGACGAGGCCGAGGTCGTACGCCTGCTCAACGACGGCGCGGACGACTACCTGACCAAGCCGTTCTCGGTCGAGCACCTCTCGGCGCGCATGGCGGCCGTGCTGCGGCGGACCCGCACCGCCGGCCCCGAGACGGCCCCGAGCCGGGCCATCCGGGTCGGGGGGCTGTCCATCGACCCGCTGCGCAGGCAGGCCGAGCTGGACGGGGCGCGGCTGGACCTGACGCGGCGCGAGTTCGACCTGCTGGCCTTCCTCGCCGGGCGGCCCGGCGTCGTCGTCCCGCGCAAGGAACTGCTCGCCGAGGTGTGGCAGCAGTCCTACGGCGACGACCAGACCATCGACGTCCACCTCTCCTGGCTGCGCCGGAAGTTGGGCGAGACCGCGGCCAGGCCGCGCTATCTGCACACGCTGCGCGGCGTCGGCGTCAAGCTGGAGCCGCCCGGGGCGGAGCCGCCGCGATGAGATGGGCGCTCGTCAGGGTGTGCCTGGCGGTCACCGCGATGGTCGTGGTGGCCTTCGCGATACCGCTCGGGATCGTCATCAAGGAGATGGCGCGGGACCGGGCGTTCTCCAACGCCGAACGGCAGGCCGCCGCGATCGGGCCCACGCTCTCCATCACGACGCAGCGCGAACAGCTGGCGCGGGCCGTCGCCTCCACCCAGGCCGGTTCCGACGGGCGGATGGCCGTGCACATCCCCGCCGCCGGTGACGCCCCCGCCATCGAGATCGGCGAGCGGCGGGCCACCCGGGACGACCTGGACACGACGCGGAGGCTGGGCCGCGCCTCCATCTCCGAGGTGCCCGGTGGTTCGGCGCTGCTCCAGCCGACCGCGCTGAGCACCGGAAAGATCGCCGTCGTCGAGGTGTTCGTGCCCGAGGACGAGGTCGGCAACGGCGTCACCACGGCGTGGGTCGTCCTCGCGGGCGTCGGCATCGCGCTCGTCATCGGCTCCGTCGCGGTCGCCGACCGGCTCGGTGTGCGCATGGTGCAGCCCGCACGGCGGCTCGTCGGCGCCGCGCACGACCTCGGCGAGGGCAGGCTCGGGGCGCGGGTGCCCGAGGAGGGGCCGACGGAACTCCGCCTCGCGGCCGTCGCGTTCAACTCCATGGCCGACCAGGTGGTGCAGCTGCTCGCCAACGAGCGCGAGCTGGCCGCCGACCTCTCGCACCGGCTGCGCACACCGCTCACCGTGCTGCGTCTGAACGCCGCGTCCCTCGGGGACGGGCCCGCCGCCGAGCAGACCCGGGCCGCCGTCGAGCAGCTGGAGTGCGAGGTCGACACCATCATCCGGACCGCCCGGGAGGCCAAGCCGCAGACCGCGGCGGTCGTCCCGGCCGCCGGGTGCGACGCCGCCGAGGTCATCCGGGAGCGGATGGACTTCTGGTCGGCGCTCGCCGAGGACGAAGGACGCAAGGTGCGGGTCGCCGGTGTGGAGCGGCCGGTACGGATCCCGGTGGCGCGCGCCGACCTCGTCGCGGCGCTCGACGCGCTGCTCGGCAACGTGTTCCGGCACACCCCGGAGGGGACGGCGTTCGCGGTCGACGTGCACAACGGCGAGGACGCCGTGATCGTCCTCGTCTCGGACGCCGGGCCCGGGATCGCCGACCCCGATGCGGCGCTCGCCCGCGGCGGCGGGTCCGGCAGGGACGGGTCGACCGGGCTCGGGCTCGACATCGTGCGCCGGCTCGCCGAGGCGACGGGCGGCGACGTCCGCATCGGGCACTCCGTGCTGGGCGGGACCGAGGTACGCATCTGGATCCAGCTGGACCAGCGGGGGCGCGGTCCAGGGCGGCGGGGGCGCCGCGAGGCCGTACGCGGTCGTAAGCGCAGGGTGAGAATTGGTCTCGACCATTAATCTCTTCCGATCCTGAACTTAAGCGGACCCTAAGAACCCCAACTCCCGCCCGGATAGGGCGATTCGCCGGATTGCTCATCGCTAGCGTGCTGCCGCGCACCCATCCCGAGGGGCTCCCGCCGCACGGGACCCGCCCCGGGGGCGCCCCCAACCCCCCGTACAGCTAAGGCAGGCACGCGATGAGCAGCACGCACCGGAGCACGGTCAGCCGCAGGAACAAGGTGATCGGCGGCGTGGTCGCCGCGGCCGTCGTGGGAGGTGGCGCCCTCCTGTTCTCCGGGACCGCCCAGGCCGCCGGAGTCGGCGCGGTGTACACGAAGACCAGCGACTGGTCGACCGGCTACACCGCCCAGTACGTCGTCAAGAACGGCACCGGCAGCGCACAGAGCGGCTGGAAGCTGGAGTTCGACCTGCCGGCCGGTACGAAGCTCGGCTCGCTGTGGAACGCCGAGTCGACCGTCTCCGGCCGGCACGTCACGGTGAAGCCCGCGTCCTGGGACAAGGAGCTGGCGCCCGGCAAGTCCACCACCATCGGCTTCGTCGTGCAGGGCACCGAGGACCCCACCGGGTGTCTGATCAACGGCGCCAAGTGTTCCGTGGACGACGGTGCCACCCCGGAGCCCAGCGGCCGGCCCACCGGCAGCCCCACCCCCACCAAGCCCCCGGCGCCGACCGCGACCCCCACCCCGACCGCCAAGCCGACACGGACGGCGAAGCCCACCCCGACGCCCACCCCCACCGCCACGCGGACCCCCGGCAGCGGCTCGTCCTCCGTCGCGAAGTTCGCCCCGTACGTCGACACCTCGCTCTACCCCGCGTACAACCTCCTCGACACCGCCACCAAGACCGGCGTGAAGGACTTCAACCTCGCCTTCATCACCTCCGGCGGCGGCTGCACCCCGAAGTGGGGCGGGGTCACCGACCTCGGCTCCGACGCGGTGGCCGCACAGATCGGCGACCTGCGGGCCAAGGGCGGTGACGTCCGCGTCTCCTTCGGCGGTGCCTCCGGCTCCGAACTGGCAACGGCCTGCTCCGACGCCTCCTCCCTCGCCCAGGCCTACGGCAAGGCCGTCGACCAGTACAAGCTGACCAAGGTCGACTTCGACATCGAGGGCGCCGCGCTGCCGGACACCGCCGCCAACACCCGCCGCGCCCAGGCCATCGCGCAGCTCCAGAAGTCCCACCCGGGGCTCGACGTCACCTTCACGCTGCCGGTCATGCCCGAGGGCCTGACCCAGCCCGGCGTCGACCTCGTCGCCGACGCCGGGAAGAACGGCGTCAAGATCTCCGCCGTCAACGTCATGGCCATGGACTACGGGCCCTCCTACAACGGCGACATGGGCACGTACGCCGTCCAGGCCGCCACCGCCACCCAGGCGCAGATCAAGAGCGTCCTCGGACTCTCCGACAGCGAGGCCTGGAAGACGGTCGCCGTCACGCCGATGATCGGCGTGAACGACGTCAACGTCGAGGTCTTCAAGGTCGACGACGCCGGCCAGCTGGTGGACTTCGCCCGGCAGAAGGGCCTCGGCGGGCTGTCCATGTGGTCCGCCGCCCGCGACAAGGCCTGCGACGGCGGCCCCTCCAACTCCGCCCAGCCGACCTGCTCCTCGATCTCCCAGGACCCGCTGGCCTTCACCAAGGCCTTCGGCGCCTACAAGTAGTCGTCGACGCCGGGCAGCGATCCGGACCGCGCCGCCCGCCCGTACCACCGAGCACTCGACTTGGGGGTACGGGACTGGGTGGCGTAGTCCACGTACACGGCGCCGAAGCGCTTGCCGTAGCCGTACGCCCACTCGAAGTTGTCCAGCAGGGACCACAGGAAGTAGCCCCGTACGTCCGCGCCGTCCCGGACGGCGCGGTGCACCGCGGAGAGATGGCCGTGCACATAGGCGATCCGCTGCGGGTCGTGCACCCGGCCCTCCGCGTCCGGCTTGTCGTCGTAGGCGGCGCCGTTCTCGGTGACGTACAGCGGCAGGCCCGGCGCCTCGCGGCTGTAGCGCAGCAGCAGGTCGTGAAGACCCGACGGATCGACGGGCCAGCCCATCGCCGTCGGCTCGCCGGGCGACCGGTGGAAGGCGATGTCGTCGGTGCCGGGCCAGGGCGAGTGCGCGCTCGCGCCGTGCCCGTCCGCCCGCGGCCCGGCCGCGGTGTCGGCGGCCGCCGACACCAGCAACGGCGCGTAGTAGTTGAGGCCGAGCGCGTCCAGCGGCTGGTTGACGGCCCGCAGGTCGCCGTCGCGCACGAAGGACCAGTCGGTGAGCCGGGCCGTGTCGGCGAACAGATGCTCGGGATAGGCGCCGTGCAGCATCGGGCCGTGGAAGATCCCGTTCGCCAGGTCGTCGATCCGGCGCCCGGCCGACCGGTCCTCGGGGGAGTCCGAAACCGCCCGGACCGCCGCCGAGTTGAGGCTCACCGCGACGGCGTTGCGGGACGGCATCGCACCGCGCAGCGCCGTCGTGCCCAGACCGTGCGCGAGGTTGAGGTGGTGCGCGGCACGCAACGCGGCCACCGGATCGGTGCGCCCCGGTGCGTGCACCCCCGAGGCGTAGCCGAGGAAGGCGCTGCACCAGGGCTCGTTGAGGGTGATCCAGAGCTCGACGCGGTCCCCCAGTGCCTCGCCGACCAGTGCCGCGTACTCGGCGAACCGGTACGCCGTATCCCGCTCCGGCCAGCCGCCCGCGTCCTCCAGCTCCTGGGGCAGATCCCAGTGGTAGAGGGTCGCGGCCGGGCGGATGCCGTGCGCGAGCAGCTCGTCGACGAGCCGGCGGTAGAAGTCGAGCCCGCGCTGCACGGCCGGGCCGCGTCCGGTCGGCTGCACCCGCGGCCAGGCCACCGAGAAGCGGTACGCGCTCAGCCCGAGCTCCGCCATCAGCGCGACGTCCTCGCGGTAGCGGTGGTAGTGGTCGACGGCGACGTCGCCCGTCTCACCGCGGGCCACCTTCCCCGGCGTACGGCTGAAGGTGTCCCAGATGGAGGGGGTGCGGCCGTCCTCCCCCACCGCCCCCTCGATCTGGTACGCGGACGTCGCGGCACCCCACAGAAAACCGGGCGGGAACGTGGACATGGAGCTCCCAACGTGAGAGAAGGTGGAAGGGCGGTCAGCCCTTGACGGCACCCTGCATGATGCCGCCGACGATCTGCCTGCCGAAGAGCGCGAAGACGAGCAGCAGCGGCAGTGTGCCGAGCAGCGCGCCCGCCATGATCAGGGCCTGGTCGGGGGTGTAGCCCCGGCCGAGGCCCGCGACCGCGACCTGCACGGTCGGGTTGCCGGTCTGGGTCAGCACCAGGAACGGCCACAGGAAGTCGTTCCAGGTCTGCACGAACATCAGCATGCCCAGCACCGCCATGGCGGGACGGGCGGCCGGGAAGACCACGTGCCACATCACGCGCCAGCTGCTCGCGCCGTCCATCCGGGCCGCCTCGATCAGCTCGTCGGGCAGCGCCTGGACCAGGTACTGGCGCATGAAGAACACCCCGAACGCGCTCACCAGCGACGGCAGGATCACCGCCTGGAGCCGGTCCGTCCAGTCCAGCCGGGCGACCATCATGTACAGCGGGATCACGCTGAGCTGCGGCGGCACCATCATCGTGCCGATGACGATCAGCATCAGCGCGCCCCGGCCCCGGAACCGCAGCTTGGCGAAGGCGAACCCGGCGATCGTGGACAGGAACACGATCGTGGCCGCCGAGACACCGGCCACGAAGGTCGTGTTGAAGAACGCCTCACCGAGATTGGCGTCCGTCCAGGCGACCTTCAGGTTGTGGACGAGGTTCGAGCCGAACCAGAACGGCGGCGGGGTCTGCGCCAGCCGGTTGGTGTCGCGCGAGGCGGCGATCGCCGTCCACACCAGCGGGAACAGCGAGCCGATGGTGAACAGCGCGAGGACGCCGTAGGCGAGCGGGCCCGCGTGCAGCTGCCCGCCGGCCTGCGCCGCCTTGGGCCGCCGTACCCGCCGCGGCTCGCGCACCGCCGTCCCGGCGGGCTCGGTCAGGGTCGTCGTCACGGCCGCTTCTCCTTAACCACTCGCGCGCAGCCGGCGCGAGATGACGTAGTTGACGACGCCGATCGCGATCAGGATCAGGAACATCGTCCAGGCGATCGCGGAGGCTCTGCCCAGGTGCTGGTTGACCCAGCCCTGTTCGTACAGGTAGAGCCCGAGGGTCTGGAACTGGTGCTCGGCGCCCCCGGACGCCCCCTTGTTCTGGTCGAAAAGCAGCGGCTCACCGAAGACCTGGCTCGCACCGATCGTGGACACGACGCAGGTGAAGAGGATCGTCGGGCGCAGCGACGGCAGCGTCACATGGAAGAACTGCTGCCAGCGCGAGGCGCCGTCCAGCGCCGCCGATTCGTACAGGTCCTGCGGGATGGCCTGCATCGCGGCCAGGTAGATCAGCGCGTTGTAGCCCGTCCAGCGCCAGATGATGATCGTGGACACGGCGATCTGCGAGGGCCACTTGTCGTTCTGCCAGTCGATGTGCCCGGCCCCGACGGAGTGCAGCGCCCAGTTGATCATGCCGTAGTCGCGGCCGAAGAGCAGGACGAAGACCAGGGAGGCCGCGGCGATCGACGTCGCGTACGGTGCGAGCATCACGACCCGGTAGAAGGTCGAGGCGCGCAGCCGGTAGTTGAGGATGTGCGCCAGGCCCATCGCCATCAGCAGCTGCGGAACCGTCGAGATGATCCCGATGGTCAGGGTGTTGCGCGCCGCGTTCCAGAAGAAGTCGTCGTCGAAGATACGGGTGTAGTTGCGCAGCCCCACCCAGCTCATGTCGGTGGGCGCGGTCAGCTCCACCGTGTGCAGAGAGGCCCAGCCGGTGTAGAGCAGCGGGAAGAGGCCGAACGCGACGAACAGCAGGAAGAACGGGGAGACGAACGCGTACGGGCTCCAGCGCACGTCCCGCTGCCAGCGCCGCGAGAGCCGGGCCCGGCGGCCGTGCTCCGCCGCGTCGGGCGGGCCGGCGGCCGGGGCCGCGCCCCCCTCCTGGGCGGGGAGCGCGGCGGTGCCGTGCCGGGCGGTCATACCGGTCACTTCTCGAGGTTGTTGTCGATGGTCTTCGTCGCGGTCCTCCAGGCATCGGCGGGCGAGGTGCCCTTCGTCGCGAGGAAGACGCCGTTGTCCGTCAGGCCCTGCTGGATGATCTGGTCCTTCGGGCCGATCACCTGCACCGGGCTGTCCTTGGCCGCCTCGGCGAAGATCGTGCCGATCGGGGCGTCACCGAAGAAGTCGTTCTTGGCGCCGGTCACTTCGGGCAGCCCGTACGCGGCCTGGGCGCTCGGGAAGCTGCCCCGCTTGGCGAACAGCGTTGCCTGCTGCGCGGGCGCGGTCAGCCAGGCGGCGAGCTTCGCGGCCTCGGAGACGTGCTTGCCGGCCCTGGGCACCGCGAGGAACGAACCGCCCCAGTTGCCGCCCTTCGGCGCCTTGGCGACGTCCCACTGGCCCTTGGTGTCCTTGTTCGCCTTGGACGCGATGTAGCCGAGCATCCAGGGCGGGCAGGACACCGCCGCGAACCGGCCGTTGGCGAAGGCCTGGTCCCAGGTCGGCTGGAACTGGGTGAGCTTGCCGGTCAGACCGTCCTGGGCGGCCTTCGCGGTGAGGTCGAAGGCGGACTTCACGGCCGGGTTGTCCTTGTAGACGACCTTGCCGTCGGCGTCGTAGAACTTCTCGGTCTCACTGCCGAGGACCGCGTTCAGCAGGCCGCCGGGGGAGTCGAGGAAGGTGGTGCCCTTCGGGGCCTTCCTCCGGTACTCCTTGCCGACGTCGACGAACTTGCTCCAGTCGCCGGCCCACTTCTGCGCGAGCTGTTCGCGGTCGGTGGGCAGCCCGGCCTTCCGGAACATGTCCTTGCGGTAGCAGATGGCCATGGGGCCGATGTCGGTGCCGAGCCCGACCGTCTGTCCGTCCCTGGTCGTGGCCTGCTTCCACTTCCAGCCGAGGTAGTCGCCCTCCTTCACGCCCGAAACCTTCGACAGGTCCACGAGCTTGGCCGACTGGGTGTTCACGACCTCGGCGATGTTGCCGACTTCGACGCCCTGGATGTCGGCGAGACCGCTGCCGGTGGTGAGGTGGTTCACGAGGGCCGGGTAGTAGTTCTCGTTCCGCTCGGTGACGTTCTCCTGGATCTTGATGTTCGGGTGCAGCTTCTCGTACGCGGCGTAGAGGCCCGCCTCCTTGAAGCCGAAGGTCCCGAACAGTCCGAGGGTGATCGTGGTCGTGCCCTTGCCGCCGCCCGACGACGTGCCCGTGTCGTCCTTGCCGTCGTCGGCGCAACCGGTCAGCAGGCCCGCGCCCAGGGCGGCGACGGCCGCGAGGGCCACTGCCCTGCGGGCGGAGGGGGCAGACCGGCGCAGCCGGGTTCCACCCTGCGCGGGGTTGTCCCCCGCCCGGGCGGATCCGGGAGCTCGGGGGAGAAGCCGAGCGTGGGGGAGGGTACGTGCTCGCATTGCGTCCTCCAGTTGCCCTGACGTGCCGGCCCCCCGGCCAACTGCATTGCTGGGCCCGTTGGTTCTCGCTGCGGCTCGGGCGGGGAACGTGCGGGATGTGTAGGGGAGAGGTACTGTGGGAGCGCTCCCACTCGTGATGAGTTGAAGAGTCGCGGTTCGGCCCCGGGGTGTCAAGGGACCGGACGGGGCCAGTTGGCGCACCGATGGCCGGCCGGCCCCAGCTGTTACATTCCGCCTGAGATCCGGGGAGGCAGTCATGGCAGCTCACGAGGCCCAGCAAGCCGGTGGCGCCGGTGGCCCCCGCGGCAGGGGCGGCGGCCGGCCCACACTGGAGGAGGTCGCCGCGCGGGCGGGCGTGGGCCGCGGCACGGTGTCCCGGGTGATCAACGGCTCGCCCCGGGTCAGTGAGCACACCCGGGCGGCGGTGGAGGCCGCCGTCGCCGAACTGGGCTACGTACCGAACACGGCGGCGCGCGCGCTCGCCGCCAACCGCACCGACGCCATCGCCGTCGTCGTGCCCGAGCCCGAGACGCGCTTCTTCGCCGAGCCGTACTTCTCCGACATCATCCGCGGGGTGGGCGCCGCGCTCTCCGAGACGGAGATGCAACTGCTGCTCACCTTCGCGGGCGGCGACCGCGAGCGGCGCCGTCTCGCCCAGTACCTGGCCGCGCACCGTGTGGACGGTGTCCTGCTGGTCTCCGTCCACGCCGACGACCCGCTGCCCGACCTTCTCGCACAGCTGGAGATCCCCGCGGTGATCAGCGGACGCAGGTCCGCCGACGAGCCGCTGCCCTCCGTCGACTCGGACAACTTCGACGGTGCCCGGCAGGCGGTGACCCATCTGCTGGCCCGGGGCCGCCGCACCATCGCCACCATCACCGGGCGCCTGGACGTGTACGGCGCGGAGCGTCGCCTCGACGGCTACCGCGACGCGCTCGCCGAGGCGGGTCTCCCGGCCGCCGGCGACCTGATCGCCCCCGGCGACTTCACCGAGGAGAGCGGCCGCACGGCCATGTCCGGCCTGCTGTCCCGCCGCCCCGACCTCGACGCCGTCTTCGTCGGCTCCGACCTGATGGCCGCGGGCGCCCGACAGGTGCTGCGCGACGCCGGGCGGCGCATCCCCGACGACGTCGCCCTGGTCGGCTTCGACGACTCCGCGATCGCCCGCCACATGGACCCGCCGCTCACGAGCGTGCGGCAGCCGATAGCCGAGATGGGGCGGGCGATGACGGAACTGCTCCTCGCGGAGATCGCGGACGCCCGCCCGGCGGCATCACGACGGCTGGACCGGGCGCAGGTGGTACTGCCCACGGAACTGGTGGTGCGGGAGTCGTCGTGAACTCCCGGCGGTGTGCCGTGCCGACCGGGCGTCGAACCCGGCGGGGCCGGGGGAGTCGGGGGAGTCGGGGCGGGTGCCCGGGTGCGGAGCGGGTGCGTACGGGGCGCGGGTCAAGCGGGGCACGACAGTTGGGCTGGGGCTGGGGCTGGGGCTGGGGCTGGGGCTGGGGCTGGGGCTGGGGCTGGGGCTGCGGCGGGCGCGGGAGTCGGGCCGGGCCGGCGGTGGGCTGGGCTGTGTGCGGGGGCGGGCTCCTACGAGGTCCCGTGCCGCCGTGGGGCCGGTTCGGGTGTGGCTGCGTGGAGCCGGTGCGTGCGGGGCGCGGGGCGGGCCGGGGTCGCGCCGGATCGGCAAGCACGGCGGGTGGGCCGGGCCGGGCTGCGGCGGGCCGGGCGGGATCCCTTGTCCGGTCCTGCTCCGTAAGGGAGTTGGGCCGGCCCGGTGCCAGGCCGTGTGGGACCGGGCGCGGGCTTGGTCCGCGGGCGGAACGTGGGAAGCGGGACGCGGGAGGCGGGCCGTGGGGGTGAGCCGTCAGTTCTGGGGGTGCTGCTCGGGAGGTTCCGTGGCGGACTGGTGGTCCGACCAGACGTAGCTCTCGGGCAGCAGGCCGGTGACGGGGACCGAGCGGAGGCCGTCGCCCGGGCCGACGATGACCTCGATCGCGGGGAAGTAGTCCAGCAGGACCTGGCGGCAGCGCCCGCACGGAGGGATCACCCCGCGGCCCCGGTCACCCACGGCGACGATCGCCTCGAGGTCGTAGGCGCCCTGGCCGGCCGCCGCGCCGATGACGACGAGCTCGGCGCAGGGGCCTCCGGTGAAGTGGTAGGCGTTCACCCCGGTGATGATCCGGCCGTCCCCGGCGCGGGCCGCGGCGGCCACGGTGTGACTGTCGCCCCGGCAGTGGGTCCGGGCGACCTCGGTCGCGGCCTGGACGAGTTCATGGTCGACGGGGGTGGCCGGTGCGCTCATCTTCACTGCCTTCACGGGTCAGGGGTCACGGATCACGGGCGTCGGAGGGCGCCGTCCGTGCGGTTGCACGCCCCTCCATCCTCCGTCACCCCCGCCGCCCGCGAACGCCGGTCGCCGCCGGATCCCGTACCGGTGCGGACCCGTGCCGTACAGGTGATCCCCCGTGGCCGGGGACCCCGCACCGGGCGGTGCAGGGTCCCCGGGGCGAGCGGCGCGGGGTCCCCGGTCCGTGCCGGACGGTCTCCGTGCCGGACGGTCTCCGTGCCGGACGGTGTCCGAGCACCGGCCGGACCGGGGATCAGCGCTTGCGCGTCCTGCGTGCCAGCGTGAAGCGGTCGATCTCCTCGCCCGTCTCCGCGAGGCCCCGCACCTCCAGGGTCGCGGTGCGGCCGGGGGCGGCCGGGGTGACGCCGACGCGGATGACCGGTTTGCGCACGGCGACCGGCACCTGCCAGGAGACCGTCATCTCGGTGCGCGGGTCGGCGCCGAAGGCGAGGTGCCGGCCGAAGGGGGAGACGAGCGCACCGTCGACTTCTCGGTGGCGGGAGCGGCCTGCGGGGCCGCGGCCGGGGCGGCGGCGCTCGCCTGCCCCGGTACGAAGACGCCGCCCGCGACCGTGCCTAGGGTGACGGCGCCGCCGCGCATCAGGGTGCGGCGGGAGAATCTGCTCCGCAGATACTCGTGCTGCTCGGCCAGACTCATCCGCCCGGCCAGCTTCTCGGGTACGCCCATGCGTGGAATGTCCATGACCGATCAAGCTGATCGGATCAGGCGCCCCTGTGTCATCCGCCACATGAACGAACGCCGAACAGGCGCTCACGGGACCTTCACCCGGGCTTCCTGGGCCAGTTCGGATGTGGTTGCGCTGCGCACCTGCCCGATATCGGGCAGGATTCTTGCGAATCGCCGAGGCGTACTCCAGGATCAACGGGTGCACGACGAACTTGTTGATCATCTGACGCGCAGTACACCGCTGAACCGCGGCGAGGCGCTGCGGGTGATCCAGGACGTGCTCGCCTACTTCGACGAGACGACGGAGGACTACGTCCGTCGCCGCCACCGCGAGCTCCAGGGCCAGGGCCTGGTGAACTCGGCGATCTTCGAACGGATCGAGGCGGATCTGAAATACCGCGCGGTCGCGCCGCCGGAGCTCACGCTCAGGCAGCTGCGCCGCATGATCTACGGCTAGGGGAACCAGACTTTATGTGTGGAATTGTCGGATACATCGGTAAGCGGGATGTGGCTCCCCTCCTTCTGGAGGGCCTGCAGCGTCTGGAGTACCGGGGCTACGACTCGGCCGGCGTCGTCATCACCGGCCCCAAGGCCACCGGCCTGCGCATGGTCAAGGCCAAGGGCCGCGTCCGGGACCTGGAGGCCAAGGTTCCGGCCCGCTTCAAGGGCACCACGGGCATCGCCCACACCCGCTGGGCCACCCACGGCGCCCCGTCCGACGAGAACGCGCACCCGCACATGGACGCCGAGGGCAAGGTCGCCGTCGTCCACAACGGCATCATCGACAACGCGGCCGACCTGCGCGCCAAACTGACCGCCGACGGCGTCGAGTTCCTCTCGGAGACCGACACCGAGGTCCTCACGCACCTCATCGCCCGCGCCGGGGCCGACAAGCTGGAGGACAAGGTCCGCGAGGCCCTGCGCGTGGTCGAGGGCACGTACGGAATCGCCGTGCTGCACGCCGACTTCGCCGACCGCATCGTCGTCGCCCGCAACGGCTCCCCGGTCGTCCTCGGCATCGGCGAGAAGGAGATGTTCGTAGCGTCGGACGTCGCCGCGCTGGTCACCCACACCCGCCAGATCGTCACCCTGGACGACGGCGAGATGGCCACGCTCAAGGCCGACGACTTCCGTACGTACACCACCGAGGGCACCCGCACCACCGCCTCGCCGACCACCGTGGAGTGGGAGGCCGAGTCGTACGACATGGGCGGCCACGACACGTACATGCACAAGGAGATCCACGAGCAGGTCGACGCCGTGGACCGGGTGCTGCGCGGTCGTATCGACGACCGGTTCTCCACGGTGCACCTGGGCGGTCTCAACCTGGACGCCCGTGAGGCGCGTGCCGTCCGGCGCGTGAAGATCCTCGGCTGCGGCACCTCGTACCACGCGGGCATGATCGGCGCCCAGATGATCGAGGAGCTGGCCCGCATCCCCGCCGACGCCGAGCCGGCCTCCGAGTTCCGCTACCGCAACCCGGTCGTCGACCCCGACACCCTCTACATCGCGGTGTCGCAGTCCGGTGAGACCTATGACGTGCTCGCCGCCGTGCAGGAGCTGAAGCGCAAGGGCGCGCGCGTGCTGGGCGTCGTGAACGTGGTGGGCTCCGCCATCGCCCGTGAGGCCGACGGCGGCGTGTACGTGCACGCGGGCCCCGAGGTCTGCGTGGTCTCCACGAAGTGCTTCACCAACACCACCGTCGCCTTCGCGCTGCTCGCGCTGCACCTGGGCCGCACCCGCGACCTGTCCGTGGCGGACGGCAAGCGGATCATCGAGGGCCTGCGCAAGCTGCCCGGCCAGATCGCCGAGATCCTCAAGCAGGAGGACGAGATCAAGCAGCTGGCCAAGGAGTACGCCGAGGCCCGCTCGATGATGTTCATCGGCCGGGTGCGCGGCTACCCCGTCGCCCGCGAGGCCTCGCTGAAGCTGAAGGAGGTCTCGTACATCCACGCCGAGGCCTACCCCGCGTCCGAGCTGAAGCACGGCCCGCTCGCGCTCATCGAGCCCGCGCTGCCGACCGTGGCGATCGTCCCCGACGACGACCTGCTGGAGAAGAACCGCGCCGCGCTGGAGGAGATCAAGGCCCGCAGCGGCCGTATCCTCGCCGTCGCGCACCAGGAGCAGGAGAAGGCCGACCGCACGGTCGTCGTGCCGAAGAACGAGGACGAGCTCGACCCGATCCTCATGGGCATCCCGCTCCAACTCCTCGCCTACCACACCGCGCTGGCCCTGGGCCGGGACATCGACAAGCCGCGGAACCTGGCCAAGTCGGTGACGGTGGAGTAGTCGTCCCCGTACCTCCACCCACGGGCTGTACGTCCGTGCGGACATGAGCGATCCCTGTGCGAGCCACCGGCGCACAGGGATCACTCTTTTCACGCGTCGGGGTCACCCTCCCCCGCGGGCGGGGGACCCCCGTCCCCGACTGCGTGCGTGCTGCCTCAGCCGGTGGCCGTCACACCCCGGCCGGCAGCGCGTCCGGGCAGGGCCGTCGGCCAGCTCGCCAGGGCCGCCGTCGCTCCGTACCAGGCCGCGAGGCCGGCGACCGCCGCCACCCAGCCGGCCACCTTGGCCAGGCCGGACGAGCCGCCGAACTGCGCTATGGCCAGCAGCAGCATGGAGACGAAGAGCAGCGCGTACATCCCTCGGGTGAGCGTCCCGGCTCCGGAGGCGCCGAGCGTCAGGCTGAGCGCGACGAGGGCGAACAGCAGCAGGAAGAGCCCCGATGCGTGGTCGGAGGCCTTCGCACCGGCCGAGACGCCCCAGGTGAACCAGAGCGCGCCCAGGGCGGCGAAGGAGGTACCCGTGAACCCGTCGCCGCCGCGCAGGGCGAGCAGGCCGGCGATGAACAGGGCGATGCCGCCGACGTAGGTGGCGAGCGAGACGGCGTCGGCCGCCGTCACCCCGCTGATCACCTGGGTGTTCCCGAGCCCGAAGGCCAACAGGGTGATTCCCAGGGCGAGATGACCGAGAGTCGAGGTGGTGCTTCCCGCAGAGGCGTCGTTGCTCACGGCGGGCTCCCTTCGTATGCAGTGGTGCCGCGTGGTGCCGGACCGTACCGGGATGATTGCGGTCGGTGACGCTTATGTACCCTTCACAAGGGCACAAACCACCTCTACGGGAAAGTAATTTAGCCGTGGACCACTATGGGGGGTCGCGCGTGGAATCCCCCATCCCACCTGGGAGAACGGTGAGTTGCGGGGCAAGGTCCGGGAAGGTTACGGAATGACGACGACCGGGCGCTGTGCGCGCCGCGCGAGGCGGCCGGCGACCGAGCCGAAGATCCGGCCGACGATCCCGTGCGTGGATCCGACGACGATCGCGTCCGCCTCGTACTCCCTGCCGACCTCTTCGAGTTCATGGCAGATGTCGCCGCCGCGCTCGACCAGGATCCAGGGGACTTCGGACAGATAGTCCGCGCAGGCGAGTTCCAGCCCGAGCACTTCGGTGCGGTGGTCCGGTACGTCGACGAAGACCGGTGGCTCGCAGCCGGCCCACACGGTGGTCGGCAGCCGGTTGGCCACATGGACGATGATCAGGCCCGAGCCGGAGCGGTGGGCCATGCCGATGGCGTACGCGAGGGCTCGCTCACTGGAGTCCGAGCCGTCGAAGCCGACGACGACGCCGTGCTTGAAGGCGGGATCGCAGGGGTGTCGTGTTTCCTCTGCCGCCAGGGGGTCGGCCGTGGGGTCGGCGACCTGCCGCTTGCGGTCCGCGGGTTCGAAGAATTCGTGACCGGCCATCGGTGTCTCGGCGAAGGGAGTCCTCTGAGGGGAACGGGGCGATTCGTGAGATCTGCGGATCTGGAAGACCTGGGGGATCCGTGAGGATCTGAGGATCTGGAGATCTGAAGGATCTGGACGGGTCGGCTGTCTGGGAATCATCTTCCCAACCCCATACCCCCAAGGGTACGGCGACACTCCTTTCCTGCCCAGAGCCAGCACAGGCCGCACGGCGTTCACCGGAGCATGCATGAACCGCGCCGGTATGGCAACGGTTGCTGCCCTGTACAGCCTGTTTGCGACCGGTTTCAACGAACGGCGGTACGCGGGGGTGACCACGCCGCCGGATGCGCGTTGAACCGGGGAAGCCACTCCCAGGGAGCGCATGTGCCCGGACCCTCCGCCGTCCCCTCGTCACCGTCCGTGTCCGGCGACGGCCGTCCGGCCGCGCCGCGCACGGGCCCGGCGGCGGCATCCGGAGTGCGCCCCCGCACCCCGGTGAGCGAGGTCGTGCGCTGGGGCGCCTTCGGCTGCGCCGTCGTCCCCGTGATCCTCATCTGCTCCGGTGCGTCGGCTGCGGGCGTGATCGGCGTGACCCTGGGGCTCGCCGCGGCGACGGCCGTCTGCCGGGTGCTGCTGCGTGAGTCGGAGCGCGCTCTGAATGTGTCGAAGCGGGCGTCGCGGGGCAGGAAGTACGCCGGTTGACTGACCGGTTTTTGCGCATGCACCCGACTCTTTTCAGCCAACTTCACCCAGGGGGGCATCCCTTGGCCGAACAGCCCCCCAACCGCCGTTCCACCTGCGCCGAAAGCCCTTCGGGAGGCGCTTGTACCCTACGTGGACCGGCCACTGAGTGGAGGCGGACTTCCCCCTGGGGTCCGTGAGTGCAACGCTTCGTGATCGAATGCTTCGCGCCAAGTTGCCATGTCGACAATCTGCCGGGTGGTGAAGTGGTCACCCCGGAAACACGGGACACAGTAGATTCGATCATGACTGTCTTATGTCGGGGGACACGTGCAGGACCAAGGGGAAACGTGCAGGAGCGACACAACCGAGGAGCCGCGACCACCGAGGGGGGCTTAGCACCATGAGCCACGACTCCATCGCCGCACCGGAAGCGACCATGCGGAAGCTGTCCGGGCGTCGCCGCAAGGAGATCGTCGCCGTGCTGCTGTTCAGCGGCGGCCCCATATTCGAGAGTTCCATCCCACTGTCCGTGTTCGGCATCGACCGCCAGGACGCCGGGGTCCCCCGCTATCGCCTGCTGGTCTGTGCCGGCGAAGAGGGACCGCTGCGCACCACCGGCGGACTCGAACTGACCGCGCCGCACGGACTGGAAGCGATCTCGCGGGCGGGAACCGTCGTCGTACCGGCCTGGCGCTCGATCACGGCGCCACCACCGGACGACGCGCTGGACGCGCTGCGCCGCGCGCATGAGGAGGGTGCCCGGATCGTGGGGCTGTGCACGGGAGCTTTCGTGCTGGCCGCCGCCGGGCTGCTGGACGGCCGACCGGCCACCACACACTGGATGTACGCACCGACGCTGGCCAAGCGCTATCCGTCCGTGCATGTCGATCCGCGTGAGCTGTTCGTCGACGACGGCGACGTGCTCACCTCGGCCGGCACCGCGGCCGGGATCGATCTGTGTCTGCACATCGTGCGGACCGACCACGGCAACGAAGCGGCGGGCGCCCTGGCGCGCCGGCTCGTCGTGCCACCCAGGCGCACCGGCGGCCAGGAGCGCTATCTCGATCGGTCTTTACCGGAGGAGATCGGCGCCGACCCGCTCGCCGAGGTCGTGTCGTGGGCGCTGGAGCACCTCCACGAGCAGTTCGACGTGGAGACGCTGGCGGCGCGCGCGTACATGAGCAGGCGGACGTTCGACCGCCGCTTCCGCTCCCTGACCGGGAGCGCCCCGTTGCAGTGGCTGATCACCCAGCGGGTGCTCCAGGCGCAGCGCCTGCTGGAGACGTCCGACTACTCGGTCGACGAGGTGGCGGGCCGCTGCGGCTTCCGGTCACCGGTGGCCCTGCGCGGCCACTTCCGGCGCCAGCTCGGCTCCTCGCCCGCCGCCTACCGGGCCGCGTACCGCGCCCGCAGGCCGCAGAGCGAGAAGCAGGCCGACACGGGAGGACCGCAGCCGGTGCAGGGCCCGGGTGTCGGGGTCGTCGCGGGCGTCGCGTCGGCCGCGGTCGGACACCCGGGCGGGCACGGCGCCGGGCACGGGAACGGGCACGCGATCGGCCATGCCGCGCACTCCGGCCACCCCGAGGTCCCGGCCCAGGCCCGGCGCACGGCAGCCGTCGCGGCCGCCGGGCCACTGGGTGCCTCGGCCTCGGTGACCGACCACGGGCGGCACATCGACGACGCGTATGCGTCCGGGGTCCCGGTCCGGGCAGGCCTGCCGGGCCAGCGCATGGGCTGACGAGCCGGTCCGGCCGGTCGTCCGGGGCCTTCCGGCCCGGTCGGCCGGCCGTTCCGTCCGGCTGCCCCGGCTCGGACCGGCCCGTTTCATCGGTCGTCCTGGCCGGTCGGGGCCGGGCGACCGGTCGTCCCGGCGCACGGGCCGGCTCCGCCCGTCGGACTTCTCGGTTCGGTGGGCCGGCTCCGCCCGCCGGTTCTCCCGCGTGGTGGGCCGCCCCACCGTCGGTTCCGGCTCGATTCCGGCCGACCCGTCACGGGTCGGCCGTCCGACATGTCCGGACGACGGGCCCCGCTCTCCCGGCCGTCCGCGCACAGCAGGCCGAAGAACGGCGAGCGCGCCGTAGGGTTAGACGCATGAACGATCGCATGGTGTGGATCGACTGCGAGATGACCGGGCTCTCGCTGGCGAACGACGCGCTCATCGAGGTGGCGGCTCTGGTCACCGACTCGGAGCTGAACGTGCTCGGCGAAGGGGTGGACATCGTGATCCGCCCGCCGGAGCATGCGCTGGAGACGATGCCCGAGGTGGTGCGGCAGATGCACACGTCCTCGGGCCTCCTCGACGAGCTCGCGGGCGGTACGACGCTCGCCGACGCCGAGGCGCAGGTCCTGGCGTATGTGAAGGAGCACGTCAAGGAACCGGGGAAGGCGCCGCTGTGCGGCAACTCCGTCGGCACGGACCGCGGCTTCCTGCTGCGGGACATGCCGGCCGTGGAGGAGTACCTCCACTACCGGATCGTCGACGTCTCCTCCGTGAAGGAGCTCGCCCGGCGCTGGTACCCCCGGGCCTACTTCAACAGTCCGCCGAAGAACGGCAACCACCGGGCCCTCGCCGACATCCGCGAATCCATCGCCGAGCTGCGCTACTACCGCGAGGCGATCTTCGTGCCGCAGCCCGGCCCCGACTCGGAGACCGCGAAGACCATCGCGGGACGGCACACCCTGCCCGCGGAGTAGGCCCGCGCACGCCCTGCCGAAAAGGTGTGCGCGAGCACCCTTCAGAACCCTGTACACTTTTTCTCGGCCGGTCGGGGAATCCACTCGGAGAACCGCCGGTCATGGTGGGTGTAGCTCAGCTGGTAGAGCACCTGGTTGTGGTCCAGGATGCCGCGGGTTCGAGTCCCGTCACTCACCCTGAAGGGATCGCCCCCTGATCTGTGGCAACAGGTCAGGGGGCGATCTTGTTGTTCCCGTGGTCGAACTGTGGTCCACGGCACGGCTCCTCACACGCTCCTGCAGCCCGGTCACGGCGACGACGCCGTTCGCGGGGCCTTCCGGTTCGTCGCGCGGCGGGAACTGCGCAACCTCCGCGGCATTGTGTGCAACCCGAGTATCGCGTTGACGAAACCTTCACAGGCAGGCAAAGATCACCCGACTGATCCAACCGCCCAGGGGAGGCTGACCATGAGGTCGCGAGGCAAGAACCGGCTCATCACGTTCCTGACGACAAGTGCCCTGCTGGCCGGCGCATCCCTCACCTTCGGGGCGAACAACGCGGCGGCGGCCGACTTCACCTTCGAGAAGGGCAAGCTGTGGGACGACGGCTCCTTCACCGTCGTCGCCTACAACAACGGTAAGTACGCGGGCCTCGCGGAGTGGAACGCCGACCCGGGCGTGGACGCTCCCGGCGACGCGTTGCGGGCCGTCGACCCCCTGGCGGACGGCTGGGGTGTGGAGGCCCACCTCCTGGACCCGTCCCGTGTCGCGTCGACCCGTGGGCACGACGCCCGCTACATCAGCCCCTGGAAGTCCGGCGACATCCCCGAGGGCACCAAGGTCTGGGTGAGGCTCTGCATGGTCAAGGGAGACCTCGAGGACTGCACCATCTTCTACTCGGGTCACGCGTAACGGCTGGGGGTGACCCCGGGCCCTCGTGGTTCGGGCTCGGCAATCCCCACACGAAAAGCCCTCGCCGGGCGCTCCGGGCGAGGGCTTTTGCGTTGCCGGGCGTGCCGGGTGGCCCCGAAGCGGGCCGCTCAGCGCCCCCGCTCCCTGGGCGGCCGCGGGCGCCCTGTCCTGCGCCAGATCAGTCGCATCCCGAGTGCCAGGACGACCAGTGCCACCAGGACGACGGCGGCCTTGAGCGCGCGGTCCAGCAGCAGGTGCTGCAGGAGATCGGACGACGCCGCCACGGCGGTCACCGTCCTTCGCCCCGTCGGCGCGCCCGCTGGTACGCCCCGCTCTGCCGGCCCTCCAGTCGGCGGGCCGCGGCGCGCAGCCCGGCCCGCACCGCGGGGTCCGCATACCGCCGCACCTGGTCGAGCCTGCCCCTGCGCCTCAGGGCCAGGGCCACGGTGAAGAGCACCAGGGCCAGTACGACGAGACCGCCCACGACCAGGCCGAACCTGATGAGCATGAGGTTGAGGTACGTCTCCATGAAGAGCCTCCCGTCGGTTGTATCACGCTTGTGATATATCCTGTTGTATCACAGGCGTGATAGAAAGGCTCCATGCCCAAGTACGTGGACCCGGAGGCCCGCCGCCGTGACGTCGTCGACGCACTGTTCCGGGTCGTCGTCCGGGACGGTCTGCAGCGCGCCTCCCTGCGCGCCGTCGCCGACGAGGCGGCGCTCAACATCGGCTCCCTGCGTCACTACTTCGCCGGCCAGCAGGAGTTGATGACCTTCGCCATGCAGTCGATGCTCGACCGGGTCGGCGGTCGGCTGGTCCGGCGCGTCGAGGAGATCGGCGATCTGGGCAGCCATCCCGGGCCGGACCGGCTCCGGCTCGCGGCCGGCCTCCTGGCCGAGCTGCTGCCTCTGGACGACGACCGCCGCGCCGAGGTCACCGTCTTCCTCGACTTCAACACGGCCGCCCGCACCAACCCGGCCCTCCAGGAGCTGTCGCGCCAGGCCGCCGAAGGCGCGCGAGGACTGGTGCGCCGCCTGCTCACCCGTCTCGACGAAAGCGGCACCCTCGGCCCCGGCCGGGACCTCGGCATCGAGACCGAGCGCCTGACCGCACTGCTGGACGGGCTCGGTCTCGGCGCCGTGCTGCACCCGGAGGTCGTGAGCGCGCAGACGTGCCTGTCCGCGCTGCGCGCGCACCTGGCCGATCTGACCTCGCCCGCAGCGGCGTTGGACGCCGCAGGCTGACCCTCGGCGGCCCTGCACGCCCTGCGCCCACGCCGGGGGTCGCCGAGGCTGCATGGCGAATCCCTGCGGCGAACGTCACGCGCCGAGCCCGGCGGTCCCGGACGCCCCACCGGCCCCGGACGCCCCGCGCTGCCCCGCCGGGCCCGTACGCCCCGCGCCGCCAGCGCACGTCGCAGTCGCGCGCCGCACACCGAGCGCCGACCCGCGTCGGCCCCCGGCGTCACATCCGCTTGAGTACCGCCTGCTTCGCCGACGCGAACTCGTCGTCCGTCAGGACGCCCGAGCGGTGGAGCTCCCCGAGATCGCGCAGTCGGCGGAGCAGTGTGTCGTGGTCGTCGGCCGGCGCCGTGGCCCCGGCGGCGGGTGCGGCGGCCGGCTGCGGGGTGCCACCGGACGGATGCGGCAGACGGGCCTGGACGGCGGCGGCGATCAGCGCCATCAGCGGGTCCTTCTTGAAGCCCCAGAGTTCGACCGCGTTCGGGTCGTACTTCGGCGGGGACTTCGTGGGCGAGTTCTTCGCGGTGAAGCGGAGGCAGCCGTTCTCCAGGCCGGCCGCCGGCTGCCACTCCACGGCCAGGATGTCCTCCAGCGGGAGGGAACGCCCGCCCCCGGCCGCCTTCGCCTCCTCCGTCTTCCAGTTCCACTCCAGCCGGACCGTCTCGCCGTCGAAGCTCGCCGTGCCGTCGCCGGCGGAGACCGAGAGCGGGACCGACGGGCCCGGCAGCACATACGAGTCGACCGCGGACGACGGCACCTGCTCCAGCAGGAGGGTGTCCCGTACCTCGTCCACGAAGTACTCGGCGACGCCGTAGCGGTCCGGGTCGACGGTCAGCTGGTAGGGGTCGGCGGCGTCCTTCAGCCTGCCGCCCGTCACCTGGAGCAGCGGGTCCGCCCCGTCCCGCAGACGGATCCTCAGCCGTCCCGACTTGCGGCCCTGTTCGAAGGAGATACCGGCCAATGCCTGCCGCGGGACGGCCAGTTCACCCAGCGTGCTGCGCAGCAGACTCACGGACTTGTCACGGCCGGGCACCAGCCGCAGCGTGTCGCCGTCGAACGTCCACGTACCGTCGCGCTGGATGATTTCCGCCATACGGAGATTCTGTCACCCCCGCCCGCCGGGAAGTGGTCTACACCTTGACCCCCGCTGGGGCGGACGGTACCCATGGTGGGCGACCGGTTGCTCAGCACCACAGATGCGAACCCCTGCGAAGCTCGTGGAAGGGACCGTTTGTGAGACAGCACCAGCACCACAAGGCCACCCGGGCGTTCGGCTCGCTGCTGCTCGTCGCGGCCGCCGGGCTCTTCGGCCTGGGAGCCGCCCCGCCCGGGGCCACCGGCGCATCCGCGAAGGCCACCCCGCTCGGCGGCGTCGTTCCCGCCCCCGCCTCCGTGCACCCCGGGGGACCCGCGTACGAGATCACCGCGAAGACCCGTATCCGCGTCGCCCCCGGATCGGGCGAGGCGTGGCGTATCGGCTCCTATCTCGCCGGGGTGCTGCGGCCCTCCACCGGCTACCGGCTGCCCGTCACCGCAGCCGACGGCCGCGACGGCATCCGTCTCGAACTGAGCGAGCGGGAGGGCGCGCTGGGCGACGAGGGCTACCGGCTCTCCTCCGGCGGGGACGCCGTCACCGTCACCGCCCGCAGACCGGCCGGACTCTTCCACGGAGTGCAGACGCTGCGTCAGCTGCTACCCGCGGCCGTCGAGAAGGACGTGCGGCAGCCGGGCCCCTGGCCGGTCGCGGGCGGCACCGTCCAGGACACCCCGCGCTATGCGTACCGCGGCGCGATGCTCGACGTGTCACGGCACTTCTTCACCGTCGAGCAGGTCGAGCGGTACATCGACGAGCTGGCGATGTACAAGGTCAACACGCTCCATCTGCATCTGAGCGACGACCAGGGCTGGCGCATCGCGATCGACTCCTGGCCGCGGCTCGCGACGTACGGCGGGTCCACCCAGGTCGGCGGGGGGCCGGGCGGCTTCTACACCAAGGAGCAGTACCGGGACATCGTCCGCTACGCCGCCTCGCGTTATCTGGAGGTGGTCCCGGAGATCGACATGCCGGGGCACACGAACGCCGCCCTCGCCTCCTACCCGGAGTTGAACTGCAACGGCACCGCCCCGCCCCTCTACACGGGCACCGACGTCGGCTTCAGCTCGCTGTGCGTGCCCAAGCCGGTGACGTACGACTTCGTGGACGACGTGATCCGCGAGCTGGCCGCGATCACCCCGGGCCGTTATCTGCACATCGGCGGTGACGAGGCGCACTCCACCAGCCACGAGGACTACGTGGCCTTCATGGACAAGGTGCAGCCCGTCGTCGCCAAGTACGGCAGGACGGTCATCGGCTGGCACCAGCTCACCGGTGCGCACCCGGCGCCGGGCGCGGTCGCCCAGTACTGGGGCTACGACGACACCGGCGCGGCCGAGCGCGCACAGGTCGCGGCCGCCGCGCAGCACGGCACCCGGCTCGTCCTGTCCCCGGCGGACCGCGCCTACCTCGACATGAAGTACAACCCGCAGACCGAGCTCGGGCTTGCCTGGGCGGGCTATGTGGAGGTGCAGCGCTCCTACGACTGGGATCCGGGAACGTATCTCGCGGGTGCGCCCGCCGACGCGGTCCTGGGCGTGGAAGCACCGCTGTGGTCCGAGACCCTCACCAAGTCCGCGGACATCGAGTACATGGCGTTCCCGCGGCTGCCCGGCATCGCGGAACTGGGCTGGTCCCCGGCGGGCACCCACGACTGGGACGCGTACAGGGTGCGGCTCGCCGCCCAGGGGCCCCGGTGGGACGCCCTCGGCATCGCCTACTACCGGTCGCCGCAGGTGCCCTGGCCCACGGACTGAGCACAAGGGGGAGGGCGCCCCCGGAGGGACCGTGGTCCGGGGGCGCCCTCCCGTCTCAGGACCCGGCGAGCGGGTTGTCCAGCGTGCCGACCAGCTGGAGGGCCCCCGACGGGTCGGAGAGGTCCACCATCTGCCGGTTGTTGCGCAGCTGGAGCCGGTTCAGGCAGGACAGCGCGAACTCGGGCGCGAACAGGTCGTACTGCGCGAACTTCTCCGCGAGCTGCGGGGCGGACGCCTGGTACTCCCGTACGCAGGACGCGACGGCCCCCCAGAAGGTGTCCTCGTCGAGCAGGCCGTCCGTGACGAGCTGCGCCGCGAGGAAGCGGAAGAAGCAGTCGAAGACGTCGGTGAAGATCGACAGCAGCTTCTGGTCGTCGGGCACCTCGACCCGGATCCGCTCCACCGCGGGCGGCAGCACCGCGTGCGGGTCCATGACGGCGATCTCCTCGGCGATGTCCTTGAAGACCGCCCGCCGGACCGTGCCGTCCTCGCCGAGCACGAGGATGACGTTCTCGCCGTGCGGCATGAACACCAGGTCGTACGCGTAGAAGCTGTGCAGCAGGGGCGTCAGATAGGCCCGCAGATAGCCGCGCAGCCAGTCGGCGGCGTCCAGCCCTGACTCCGTGACGAGCGCGCCCACGAAGGAGCCGCCGTCGCGGTCGGTGTGCAGCAGCGACGCCATCGTGGCGAGCCGCTCGCCCGGCGCGAGCGAGGGCACGGGGCTCTCCCGCCACAGCGCCGCGAGCATCTTGCGGTACGGCGAGTAGCGGTCGGTCGCCGCCTCGTACTCCAGGTGCCGGTAGCCGACCGAGGCCCGCTCGCGGATGACGGACAGGCCCGTCGACTTCAGCACCGGGTCGGAGTCGACGAGGGCGGCCAGCCAGTCGTTGATCGCCGGGGTGGCCTCCATGTATGCCGCCGACAGGCCCCGCATGAACCCCATGTTGAGGACCGACAGGGCGGTCTTCACATAGTGCTTGGCCGGGTCGCTCGTGTTGAAGAACGTACGGATCGACTGCTGGGCCAGATAGTCGTCCTCGCCCTCGCCGAGCACGACGATCCGCCGCGTGGCCACCTCCGCCGCGAAGGTCACCGCGAGCTTGTTCCACCACTGCCAGGGGTGGACGGGCAGCAGGAGGTAGTCGTCGGGTTCGAGCCCGAGGCCGGTCAGCGTGGCGGCGAACCGCGCGAGGGTCTGCTCGCCGAGTTCGGCCCGCATCAGGGACTCGTAGTCCAGGCCGGCGCCGGCCGAGAAGGCGGCACGGTCGCGGTGCGCGGCGAGCCAGACCAGCCGGACCGGGCGCGCGGCCTCGGGGGCGTACGACAGGTATTCGTGGATGCCGAAGCCGAGCCTGCCGTTGTTGGCGACGAAGCAGGGGTGGCCCTCGGTCATGCCGGTCTCGATCGCCTGGAAGCCCGCGTGGGTGAGCTCGCCGGAGGACAGCGCCGGTTCGGCGAGCTTGTAGCAGGTGCCCGAGAGCGTGGAGGAGATCTCCTCCAGGTAGACCGGGAGGATGTCGTCCGCGATGCCCAGCGTCTTCTTCAGCTCGACGAAGAAGTCCAGGGCCTCCAGCGGGAGTTCGGCACCGTCGCGGTGCCGGGTGATCGACTCGGGCAGCACCTGCCAGTGGTCGAGCCGGAAGAGCCGGGCGGCGAAGCGGTAACGGGTCTGGCCGTCGTCGCTGCGGACCTCGTACCGGCCGTCGTCGGTGGCCTCCGGGCGCAGCAGCCGCTCATGGGCGAATTCGGCGAGTGCCTTGCGGATCAGCAGCCGGTTGGCGAGCGCCCAGCGCCCGGGGGAGAGATGGGCGACGGCGTCGGACGCCGGGGCGGTGGCGGACGCGGTGGGCGACAGGGTCATATGGCGGCTCCCAGGGCGGCCTCGAACCGGTCACGGGTGCAGAAGCTGAGCAGTGCCCGCTTCTCCGGCTTCTGGATCTCCCGCTCGGGGACGAAGCCGACGGCCTCGTTCAGCCGGTGCACCGCCGTGTTGCCCACGTCGGGCTCGACGACGACCCGCCGGGTCCCGGGGTCGGCGAACAGATGCGTCATCACCGCGGTGATGACCGCCCGCGTGAAGCCGTGCACGGGTGTGTCGGACGGCGCCACGAGGAAGTGCATGCCGACGTCCCCGGGCTCGGGGTCGTAGAGCCCGACGAGCTCGACGTGCGCGGGGTCGTACCGCTCCATGAGGAAGGCGGGCTCCCCGTCGTGCAGGCCGATGAACGCGTCGTGGTGCTCGGCCGCGGCGATCGCCATGTACTCCCGCTCCACGTCCTGGAGCCGGGCGTCCTGCATCAGCCAGAAGGCGGCCTTGGGGTGCGTGACCCAGCCGTGCACGAGCTCGGAGTCGGCGAGGGGTTCGAGGGGACGGATGCCGAAGGTCCCGATGCCGGTGGTCATACGGAGAACTCCTGGAACGCGATGGTCTTCTCGACGGGGTAGGGCTCGCTGCCGAGCAGCTCGCGGATGATGTACGCGTTGCGGTACGGGCCCATGCCGAGGTCGGGGCTGGTGATGCTGTGGGTGTGGACGGAGGCGTTCTGGACGAAGATGCCGCGGCCCGTGGTGTCGACGGAGTAGTTCCGGGCGACGTCGAAGCGTCCGCGGGAGTCCCAGCGGATGCGGTCGCGCACGGGGTCCAGGAAGGCGGGCGGCGCATAGCTGTAGCCCGTGGCCAGGATCAGGCCCTCGGTGCGCAGGGCGAAGTCCTTGCCCTGCTCCTGCTGGCGCAGGCCGAGGGTGTAGGCGCCGTCGTCGTACGAGGCGCTCTCCAGGGCCGTGTTGGTGAGCAGGCGCGTGGGGACGGGTCCGGCGATGCTCTTCTGGTAGAGCAGGTCGAAGATCGCGTCGATGAGTTCGCCGTCGATGCCCTTGAAGAGACCTTTCTGCTGGGTTTCGAGGCGGTAGCGGGTCTCCTCGGGCAGCGCGTGGAAGTAGTCGATGTACTCGGGTGAGGTCATCTCCAGCGTGAGCTTGGTGTACTCGAGCGGGAAGAAGCGCGGGGAGCGCGTGACCCAGTTCAGCCGATAGCCGTGGACGTCGATCTCGCTCAGCAGGTCGTAGTAGATCTCGGCGGCGGACTGGCCGCTGCCGATCAGCGTGATCGACTCCTTGCGCTGGAGCTCCGCCTTGTGCTGGAGGTAGCGGGAGTTGTGGATGAAGTCGCCGCCGAGGTCCGCGCAGGCCTCGGGGATGTGGGGCGGGGTGCCGGTGCCGAGGACGAGGTGCCGGGCGCGGTAGGTCTCGCCCGCGGTGGTGCGGACGTGGTAGACGCCGTCCTCGTGCGTCACCTCCGTCACCGTCGTGCCGAAGCGGATGCTGGAGAGCTTCCCGGCGGCCCAGCGGCAGTAGTCGTTGTACTCGGTGCGCAGCGGATAGAAGTTCTCGCGGATGTAGAAGGAGTACAGCCGGCCGGACTCCTTCAGGTAGTTGAGGAAGGAGTACGGGGACGTCGGGTCCGCGAGGGTCACCAGGTCCGACATGAACGGGGTCTGGAGGTGGGCGCCCTCCAGGAACATTCCGGAGTGCCAGTCGAAGTCGGGCTTGGTCTCCAGGAAGACGCCGTTCAGCGCGTCGAGGGGTTCGGTCAGGCAGGCCAGGCCGAGGTTGAAGGGGCCCAGCCCGATCCCCACGAAGTCGTACGTTTCAGCTGGCGCGGTCAAGGTTCTCTCCCAGGTACTGCTCGGCGTGGCCGGCGATCAGGTCGAGGACGGCCGCGATGTCCGCGGGCGTCGTCTCGGGGTTGAGCAGGGTGAACTTCAAGTAGTGGCGGCCGCCGACCTTGGTGCCCGCGACGACGGCGTCGCCGGAGGTGAACAGGGCCTTGCGGGCGTACAGGTTGGCGCGGTCGATGTCGGCCGGGTCGGTGATGTCGGCCGGGACGTAGCGGAAGACGATGGTGGACAGCCTGGGTTCGACGACGACGTCGTAGCGGGGGTCGGCGGCGAGCATCCGCCAGCCCTCGCCCGCCAGGTCGCAGACCTCGTCGAACAGCCCGCCGATGCCGTCGGCGCCCATGACGCGCAGGGTCATCCATAGCTTGAGGGCGTCGAAGCGGCGGGTGGTCTGCAGGGACTTGTCCACCTGGTTGGGGATGCGCTCCTGCACGGCGCGCCGCGGGTTGAGGTAGTCCGCGTGGTAGGTGGCGTGCTGCAGCGTGGCGGCGTCACGGACCAGCAGCGCGCTGGAACTCACCGGCTGGAAGAAGGACTTGTGGTAGTCCACGGTGACCGAGTCGGCGCGCTCGATCCCGTCGAGCAGATGCCGCCGGGTGCGGGAGGCGAGCAGGCCGCAGCCGTAGGCGGCGTCGACGTGCATCCAGGTGCTGTGCTCGGCGCACAGGTCGGCGATCTCCGGGAGCGGGTCGATGGAGCCGAAGTCGGTGGTGCCCGCGGTGGCGACGACGGCCATCGGAACGAGGCCCTCGCGCTCGCAGCGGCTCAGCTCGCGGGCGAGCGCGAGGGTCTGCATGCGCTTGTCCTGGTCGCAGGGCAGGGACACGACGGCGTCCGGGCCGAGGCCCAGCAGCTTCGCGGACTTCTTGACGCTGAAGTGGCTCACCTCGGAGGTGAGGATGCGCAGTTTCGACAGGTCGTCGGTCTTGGCCTCCTCGCGGGCGAGGAGCAGTGCCTGGAGGTTGGACTGGCTGCCGCCGCTGGTGAACACGCCGTCCGCGGCCGGTCCGAGGCCGGCCCGCCCGGTGGTCCAGTCGATGAGCCTGCGCTCGATGAGGGTGCCGCCCGCGGACTGGTCCCAGGTGTCCAGCGAGGAGTTCACGGCGGACAGGACGGCCTCGCCGAGCACGGCCGGGATGACGACCGGGCAGTTCAGGTGGGCGAGGTAGCGCGGGTGGTGGAAGTAGACGGCGTCGCGGAGGTAGACCTCCTCGAGCTCGTCGAGGGCGGCGGTGGTGTCGTGGAGGGGCTGGTCCAGGTCGATCGCGTCGATGCGGGGGGTGAGCTCGTCCACGGACACTCCGGTGAACGGCCGCTCGGTGGTGGCGAGTCTGGCCGCCACCCGCTCGATTCCCTCGGTCACACTGCGGCGGTACTGATCCGCGGTCGTGTCATTGAGCAGGTGGGAGCGCATGAAGGGTCCTCCGGGGCGGGGCGCGAAGAGGTGACGGGCCGCTACGGGAAGGGGCGGGGCCGCAAGGTCAAACTTAGGTTAGCCTAACCTAAGTCAACCCGGGACCCCGTCCCAAGGGCGGCTTTGCGTCGACTTGTCGCCACGGCCGACTGATCCAACCGTACGCGTACACCTCTCCGGTCGCACACCAATTCGGCCCCAACGGCCGCGTGTCCACCAGGAGTTGACGTGCTACTCCGCCGCGCGCAGCTGCTCCTCCGTCAGCCCTCGGCGCCAGTAGCCGACGAACGTGACGCTCTTGCGGTCGATCCCGCGCTCCCGTACGAGGTGCCGCCGCAGCTCCTTGACGGACCCCGACTCACCGGCGATCCAGGCGTACGGGGTCCGGGTGTAGGGGAGTCGGGCCGCGCGCACGGCGTCGGCGCCCGAGGGCGCGCCCTCGTCGCGTACGAGCCAGGTGATGTGCGCGTCGGCCGCGGTGCTCAACGGCAGCCGGTCCGCCGTGTGCTGGACCTCCAGGAACACCTGGGTGCGCAGGCCCGGCGGCAGCCACTCCAGGATGGCCGAGGCGGCGGGCAGGGCGGTCTCGTCCGCCCACAGCACGACCAGGTCGGTGTCCGCGGGCGGGCGGAAGCGGATCGCGGTGTTGTCCTCGATCGCGGGCCCGAGCAGCAGGACGCGGTCGCCGGCCGCTGCCCGGGACGCCCAGCGGGACGCGGGGCCCGCCGGGGCGCCGCCTCCCGGTCCGACGCCGTGCAGCGCGAAGTCGATGTCGATCTCGACCGTGCTGCCGAGAGCGTCCCGGCGCAGCGCCCGCAGTGTGTACGAGCGCATCACGGCCCGTACGTCGTCGGGAAGTTCACGCCAGGCCTGCCACCAGGCGTCGCCCTCGTCCAGCGGTACGACGGGCTCGGGCTGGCCCGGGTGCGGCAGGAAGAGCGACAGGCTCTGGTCGCGGCCCGCGGAGGCGAAGGCGTGCAGATCGGGCCCCTGGAAGGTGACACGGACCAGGGACGGACCGAGCCGCCTCGTCCGTGCGACCTGGAGGGAGAAGAAACGGAACGGGGCGGCTACGGCCGTCGTCATGAGTGCTCCTGAAACACGTCAGGGGGCGGGATGCGGGGGTGTCGGCCGGCCCGGGTGCGGTGACCGGCCGGGCGGCGGCTCGGTCAGCCGACCTTCTTGGCCTTCTCGATGGCCTCGGCGAGGTCCTCGAGGATCGGGGCGCACTTGTCGTACGAGAAGATGGGCTCGGTGACGCGCGGGACGACCTGACCGGCCTTGACGGCGGGGAGCTTCTTCCAGGTGCCCTTGGTGATGTCGGCGGGCTGGATCGCCGAGGTGCGGTTGTCCATCATGATGATGTCCGCCGGGTACTTGTCGACGTTCTCCCAGCTGAGGTTCTCGAACCAGCCGCCGCTGGCCTTCAGGGCCTTCGCGGGCGGCTCGACGATGTTCACGCCGAGGGCCTTGAAGTACTCCAGGTCCGCGGAGAGGTTGGAGCCGGAGACGTAGAACAGGTCCTGGCTCGCGGAGCCGACGAGGACCCTGATGTGCGGGTTGGCCTTGGCCGCCTTGCGCAGCCGGGCCGACGCGTCCTCGAAGCGCTTCTTCGCCGCGGTGACCTTCGCGGACTTCACATCGGCGCCGAGCGAGGCGGCGAGGTCGAGGAGGCGCTGCAGGGGCGCGGTCATCTGGCGGTCGTAGACGGAGATGCCGACGGTCGGCGCGCCGACCTGGAGGATCTTGTCCTTGGACTCGTCGGGGACGTACCAGAGGGTGCCCTTGTCGTCGAACATCGTGGAGACCAGGACGTCGGGCGCGAGGCCCGCGTACTTCTCGATGTTGAACTGGCCCCACTCGTTTCCGAGGACCGTGAGCTTGCTGATGTCCATGTCGCCGGCCTGGACGTCCGGCTTGCCGTCCTTGGTCCTCGTCGGGCCGAACACGCCCTTGACCTCGACGCCGTAGTCGTACAGCGCGGCGGCCACGCCGGTGAAGGCGACGATGTTCGCCGGGACCTTGTCGGCCCCCACGGTGGTGCCGCGGTCGTCCTTGAAGCTCCACTTCCCTGACTGTGCGGCGCCGCCCTTGGCCTTGTCCGAAGTCGTGGAGTCGCCGCCTCCGCAGGCGGTCAGCAGGGCGCCGAGTCCGAGGGCGCCGCCCGCGGCGAGAACGCTGCGACGGGCGGGACGGGCAAGTCGGGCATGGGGCATGGCGGGGCTGCTTTCGGACGTGCCGACCGAGCGGCGGGATCACGGAACGGAAGATAGGTTAGCCTAACCTCAGTTCCTGTCCAGGGGGCGGCCCGGGCCCTTCGCCCTCCCCGCGGGGACCCGGCGGCGCACACGGCCGTCGGCGTCCGGGCCGGCCCGTACAGCGGTATGCCCCCCGTGCGTCGACGCACGGGGGGCATACCGCTCTACGGGTGTCACATGACGGGGTGCCGGTTCAGGACGTCAGCCCCAACTCCCGGGCGATCAGCATGCGCTGGACCTCGCTCGTGCCCTCGCCGATCTCCAGGATCTTGGAGTCGCGCCACATACGGGCCACCGGGTACTCGTTCATGAAGCCGTAGCCGCCGTGGATCTGGGTGGCCTCGCGGGCGTTGTCCACGGCGACCGTCGAGGAGTAGAGCTTGGCGAGTGCCGCCTCCTTCTTGAACGGCTCGCCGCTGACCAGCCGGGACGCCGCGTCGCGCCAGGCGAGGCGGGCTGTGTGGGCCTTCATCTCCATGTCGGCGATCTTGAACTGGATGGCCTGGTTCGCGCCGATCGGACGGCCGAACGCATGGCGCTCCTTGGCGTACTTCACCGACTCGTCCACGCAGCCCTGCGCCAGGCCCGTGCCGAGTGCCGCGATCGCGATACGGCCCTCGTCGAGGATGCGGAGGAACTGCGCGTAGCCGCGGCCCTCGGTGCCGAGGAGGTTCTCGGCGGGCACGCGCACATCGGCGAAGGACAGCTCACGCGTGTCGGAGGCGTTCCAGCCGACCTTCGAGTACGGCGCCGCGACGGTGAAACCGGGGGTGCCGGAGGGGACGATGATCGAGGAGATCTGCGGCTTGCCGTCGGGCTTGCGGCCCGTGACCGCCGTCACCGTCACCAGGCCCGTGATGTCCGTGCCCGAGTTGGTGATGAAGCACTTCGAACCGTTGATGACCCATTCGTTCGTCGCCTCGTCGAGGCGGGCCGTCGTGCGCGTGGCGCCCGCGTCGGAGCCGCCGTCCGGCTCGGTCAGCCCGAACGCGCCCAGGATCTCGCCGGAGCACAGCCGCGGCAGCCACTCGCGCTTCTGCTCGTCGGTGCCGAAGAGGTGGATCGGCATGGCGCCGAGCGACACCCCCGCCTCCAGCGTGATGGCCACGGACGAGTCGACGCGGGCGAGCTCCTCCAGGGCCAGGCCCAGCGCCAGGTAGTCGCCGCCCATCCCGCCGTACTCCTCGGGGAACGGCAGCCCGAACAGCCCCATGCGGCCCATCTCGCGCACGATCTCGTACGGGAACTCGTGGCGCTCGTAGAAGTCGCCGATCTTCGGCGCGACGACGTCGTGGGCGAACTCCTCGACGGTGCGGCGCAGTTCCTCGTGCTCCGGGGAGAGCCGGTGGTCGATCGTCATGACGGGGACTCCTTGGGGGACGGGTCCGTGGATGCCCCGGTCAGGGCACGGACGGTGCGGGACGGGCTGGGCCGGCCCAGCTGCTCGGCCATCCACGCGCTCGTGGCGGTCAGACGGCCCAGATCGACCCCGGTCTCGATGCCGAGGCCGTCGAGCATCCACACCAGGTCCTCGGTGGCGAGGTTCCCGGTGGCGCTCTTCGCGTACGGGCAGCCGCCGAGGCCGCCGGCGGAGGCGTCTACCGTGGTGACGCCGTGCTGCAGCGCCGCCAGGGTGTTGGCGAGCGCCTGGCCGTACGTGTCGTGGAAGTGCACGCCGATGGCGCTGGTCGGCACGCCCTCCTCGTTCAGTTCGGCGAGCAGCGTCAGCACATGGCCGGGCGTGGCCACGCCGATGGTGTCGCCGAGGCTCAGCTCGTCGCAGCCGAGGTCCATCAGCTGCTTGGCGACCCGGACCACCTGGTGGATGGGGACCGCACCCTCCCAGGGGTCGCCGAAGCACATCGAGAGATAGCCGCGGACATGCATCCTCGCGTCCTTGGCGCGGGCGACCACCGGCTCGAACATGGCCAGCGACTCGTCGATGGTGCGGTTCAGATTGCGCGACGCGAAGGTCTCGGTCGCCGACCCGAAGACGGCGATACGGCGGACGCCGAGTTCGACGGCCCGGTCGAGCCCGCGCTCGTTCGGCACGAGGACGGGCAGCGCGACCCCCTCGACGTCCCGCACCATCGGGAACAGGGTTGCCGCGTCGGCCAGTTGGGGCACCCACTTCGGATGCACGAAGCTGGTCGCCTCGACGGTCGTCAGTCCGGCCCCGGCGAGACGGCGGATGAACTCCGCCTTGACCTCGGTCGGTACGACCGTCTTCTCGTTCTGGAGCCCGTCCCGCGCTCCGACCTCGTGGATCCTCACCCGGGCGGGCAGGTCCTGGGTCGGCACGGTCATGGGCAGTCCGGCGGCGCTCATTGCGCGGCCCCCTCCCCGTCCTGCTCCACGGGAGCGATCACGGCCAGCACCTGGTCCATGGCGACCGTGGCGCCCGGGGTGACGTCCAGCTCGGTGACCGTGCCGGCGTGCGGGGCGGAGATGACGTGCTCCATCTTCATCGCCTCGACCACCAGCAGGCTCTGGCCCGCGGCCACCTCGTCGCCGACGGCCACCTTCACGACGGTGACCGTGCCCGGCATCGGAGCGGTCAGCGAGTCCCCGCCCGCCCGTGCGGCCCCGGCCAGCGCCTCGGCCACCGGGTCGTGGTCGCGCACCTGCCAGGCGTCGCCGTCGCGCCCCAGCCACTCCCCGGCGCGCCGGAAGGTGTGGCGCACCCCGTCGAGGGTGACCGCGACCTCGTCGGGCGTGACGGTGCCGGCGCCGCGCGGGCGGTGCGTGACGGGTTCGAGTCCCGGCACCCGGAGGGGGAAGCCGACGGGTGCGGGGGTGCCGCCCAGCCGCCAGCCGCTCGGCACGGAGAAGGGATCCGTCCAGCCCTCGCCCCGGGGCCCCAGGGCGTCGAGGCGCACGGCGGCCGCCGCCTCGTACACCTCCTCCGGCACGGCGCCGTCGATCAGCCCCTCGACCTCCCGCTCGACCAGCCCGGTGTCCAGGTCGCCGCTCACCACGGCCGGATGGGCCAGCAGCCGGCGCAGGAACCCGGCGTTGGTGTGCACGCCCAGGGTGACCGTCTCGGCGAGGGCGGCGCGCAGCCGGCGCAGCGCGGTGGGGCGGTCGGGGCCGTAGGCGATGACCTTCGACAGCATCGGGTCGTAGAGGCTGCCGACCTCCGTGCCCTCGCTCAGCCCCGAGTCGGTGCGCACCCCGTCGCCCTGGGGCTCGCGCAGCGCGAGCACCGTGCCGCCGGACGGCAGGAACCCGCGCGCGGGGTCCTCGGCGCAGATCCGGGCCTCGACGGCGTGCCCGGTGAGGGTGATGTCCTTCTGCTCGTACGGCAGGTGCTCGCCCGCGGCGACGCGGATCTGCCACTCGACCAGGTCGAGACCGGTGACGAACTCCGTGACCGGGTGCTCCACCTGCAGCCGGGTGTTCATCTCCATGAAGTAGTACGAGGAGGGGTCGCCGCCCGGGACGATGAACTCGACCGTGCCGGCGCCTCGGTAGCCGCAGGAGCGCGCCGCCTGGACGGCGGCCTCGCCCATCGCGGCACGGGTCCCCTCGTCGAGCAGGACGCTCGGCGCCTCCTCGATGATCTTCTGGTGGCGGCGCTGCAGGGAGCACTCGCGCTCGCCGAGGTGGACGACGTTGCCGTGGCCGTCGGCGAGTACCTGGATCTCGATGTGCCGGGGTCGGTCGACCCAGCGCTCCACGAGCAGGGTGTCGTCGCCGAAGGAGGCGCGGGCCTCGCGCCGGGCCGCGGCGATCTCGTCGGCGAGCAGCGCCTCGTCGCGCACCAGCCGCATGCCCTTGCCGCCGCCGCCCGCGGACGGCTTCAGCAGCACCGGCATGCCGATCTCGCCTGCCGCATCGGCCAGTTCGGCGTCGGTCAGGCCGCTGCCGCTCGAGCCCGGCACCACCGGCACCCCGGCCGTCCGCACCGTCTCCTTGGCGCGGATCTTGTCGCCCATGAGGGAGATCGCCTCGGCGGGCGGTCCGATGAAGACCAGCCCGGCGTCGGCGCAGGCGCGTGCGAAGTCCGCGTTCTCGGCGAGGAAGCCGTACCCGGGGTGCACCGCCTGGGCGCGGGTGCGGCGGGCCGCCTCCAGCAGCCGCTCGACCGACAGATAGCTCTCGGCGGCCGGTGCCGGTCCGATCCGTACGGCCGTGTCGGCCTCACGCACGTGCCGGGCGTCCGCGTCGGCGTCGCTGAACACGGCGACCGAACGGATGCCGAGCGCCCGCAGCGTACGGATGACGCGGACCGCGATCTCGCCGCGGTTGGCCACAAGGACTGTGTCGAACATGGTGGTCATCCGTCCCCTCACATCCGGAAGACGCCGAAGCCGGGGTCACCCAGCGGGGCGTTGGCGCAGGCCGTCAGTGCCAGGCCCAGCACCTGCCGGGTCTCCAGCGGGTCGATCACGCCGTCGTCCCAGAGGCGGGCGGTCGCGTAGTAGGCGTTGCCCTGCTCCTCGTACTGGGCGCGGACCGGAGCCTTGAAGGCCTCCTCGTCCTCGGCGGGCCACTGCTCGCCGCGTGCCTCCATCTGGTCCCGCTTGACGGTCGCGAGGACCGATGCGGCCTGCTCGCCGCCCATCACGGAGATCTTGGCGTTGGGCCACATCCACAGGAAGCGCGGGGAGTACGCCCGGCCGCACATCGAGTAGTTGCCGGCGCCGTACGAACCGCCGATCACCACGGTCAGCTTCGGCACGCGTGTGCACGCCACGGCGGTGACCATCTTGGCGCCGTGCTTGGCGATGCCGCCCGCCTCGTAGTCCCGGCCGACCATGAAGCCGGAGATGTTCTGCAGGAAGACGAGCGGGATGCCGCGCTGGTCGCACAGCTCGATGAAGTGGGCGCCCTTCTGGGCCGACTCGGAGAACAGGATGCCGTTGTTGGCGACGATCCCGACCGGGTGGCCCTGGATGCGGGCGAAGCCGGTGACGAGCGTCTGGCCGAACTCCGCCTTGAACTCGGCGAAGCGGGAGCCGTCGACCACGCGCGCGATGACCTCGCGGACGTCGTACGGGGTGCGCGAGTCCACCGGCACCGCGCCGTACAGCCCGTACGGGTCGACCTTCGGCTCCTCGGCCGTCTCGACCTGCCACGGCAGCGGACCGCGCCGCGGGAGGGTCGCGGCGATGTTCCGCACGATGCGCAGCGCGTGCGCGTCGTCCTCGGCGAGGTGGTCCGTCACACCGGAGACCCGGGAGTGGACCTCGCCGCCGCCGAGCTCCTCGGCGGTCACGACCTCGCCGGTCGCGGCCTTCACCAAGGGCGGCCCGCCCAGGAAGATCGTGCCCTGGCCGCGCACGATGACGGCCTCGTCGCTCATCGCCGGGACGTACGCCCCGCCGGCCGTGCAGGAGCCGAGGACGGCCGCGATCTGGGGGATACCGGCCCCCGACATCCGGGCCTGGTTGTAGAAGATCCGCCCGAAGTGCTCCCGGTCGGGGAACACCTCGTCCTGCATCGGCAGGAAGGCGCCGCCGGAGTCCACGAGGTAGACGCAGGGGAGACGGTTCTCCAGCGCCACCTCCTGGGCGCGCAGGTGCTTCTTCACCGTCATCGGGTAGTACGTGCCGCCCTTGACCGTGGCGTCGTTGGCGACGACCACGCACTCGCGGCCCGCGACCCGGCCGATCCCGGCGATCACACCCGCGGCGGGTGCGTCCCCGCCGTACATGCCCTCGGCGGCCAGCGGCGCCAGCTCCAGGAAGGGCGAGCCCGGGTCGAGGAGCGTGTCCACCCGGTCCCTCGGGAGCAGCTTGCCGCGCGCGGTGTGCCGCGAGCGGGCCCGCTCACCACCGCCGAGCGCCACCCGCCCGAGGCGGGCGCGCAGATCGTCGACGAGGGCGCGGTGCGCATCCTCGTTGGCCCGCCAGGCCTCGGAGGCGGGATCAGCCGCCGTCCCCAGCACCGGTGCCTCTTGCATCGTGTCGAGCCCCCTTATCAGAGCCGCGCACTTGTTAATGACCGTTAACGCGTTTCCTTCAGGTTAACGACCGCTAACCTCCCTGTCTAGAATTGATTTCATGGCGACCAGAACCGACGCACCCACCCGCCGTGAGCAGATCCTCAAGGAGGCCGCGCGGCTCTTCGCCGAGCGGGGCTTCCACGGGGTCGGCGTGGACGAGATAGGAGCCGCGGTCGGCATCAGCGGCCCGGGCCTCTACCGCCACTTCGCCGGCAAGGACGCGATGCTCGCCGAGCTGCTCGTCGGCATCAGCGAGCAGCTGCTGACCGGTGGCAAGCGGCGGGTCGCCGAGACCGACGGCGATCCTGAGGCGGTCCTCGACTCGCTCATCGAGGGGCACATCGACTTCGCGCTCGACGACCGCCCGCTGATCACCCTGCACGACCGGGAGCTGGACCGCCTGCGGGACAGCGACCGCAAGCTGGTGCGCCAGCTCCAGCGGCAGTACGTCGAGCTGTGGGTCGAGGCCGTCGGCAAGGTCTATCCCGGGTTCGTCGAAACGGGTGCCCGGGCGGCCGTGCACGCCGTCTTCGGGCTGCTCAACTCCACGCCGCATCTGAGTCGCCCGGCCTCCCTGCCGGGTCGTACGACGACGGCGGAGCTGCTGCACCGGATGGCGCGTGGGGCGTTCGAGTCGGCCGCCTCGGGCGACCTCCCGGCAAGTGGAGGAGTGACCTCCGTCTCTGGACAGGCGTAGTGACCGGCCGGTAGCTTGCGCATGAGCAAGCGCTTAGACAGGTACCGGTGGAGGAGCGAGACAGTGCGCCGTACGGTTTTCAACGAGGATCACGAGGCGTTCCGGGAGACTCTGCGCGCCTTCATCGAGGCCGAGGTCGTCCCGGTCCACGACGAGTGGTTCGCCGCGGGCCAGGTCCCGCGCGAGTTCTACTACAAGCTCGCCGAGCTGGGCATCTTCGGCATCAACGTCCCCGAGGAGTTCGGCGGCGCCGGCCTGGAGACGCATAAGTTCGAGGCCGTCCAGTACGAGGAGACCGCCCGCGCGGGCGTCACCTTCGGTGGCTCCGGCGTGCACGTGCTGCTCGCCCTGCCGTACATCAAGATGCTCGCCTCCGACGAGCAGAAGAAGCGCTACCTGCCGAAGTTCGTCAGCGCCGAGGAGATGTGGGCCCTCGCGATGACCGAGCCGGGCACCGGCTCCGACCTCGCGGGCATGAAGACCACCGCGAAGCTGTCCGAGGACGGCACGCACTACGTCCTCAACGGCTCCAAGACCTTCATCACCGGCGGCGTGCACGCCGACCGCGTGATCGTGTGCGCCCGCACCTCCGCCCCGCGCGAGGACGACCGCCGCTTCGGCATATCCCTGTTCGCCGTGGACACCAAGTCCGAGGGCTACTCCATCGGCCGCAAGCTCGACAAGCTCGGCCTGAAGACCTCCGACACCGCCGAGCTGGCCTTCGTCGACGTGAAGGTGCCGGTCGAGGACCTCCTCGGAGAGGAGAACAAGGGGTTCCACTACCTCGGCGCCAACCTGCCCTCCGAGCGCTGGGGCATCGCCTACGGCGCGTACGCGCAGGCCAAGGCCGCCGTGCGGTTCGCCCAGCAGTACGTGCAGGAGCGCACCGTCTTCGGCAAGACCGTCGCCTCCTTCCAGAACACCAAGTTCGAACTCGCCGCCTGCCAGGCCGAGGTGGACGCGGCCGAGGCCGTCGCCGACCGCGCACTCGAGGCCCTCGACGCCGGTGAGCTGAGCGCGGCCGAGGCCGCCAGCGCCAAGCTGTTCAACACCGAGGTCGCGCACCGGGTCATCGACCGCTGCCTCCAGCTGCACGGCGGCTACGGCTTCATGAACGAGTACCCGATCGCCCGCCTGTACGCCGACAACCGCGTCAACCGCATCTACGGCGGCACCAGCGAGGTCATGAAGATGATCATCGCCAAGAACATGGGCCTGTAGGGGCTCCGGGACGACAGGGAAACCCGAGAAGGCTGCACGGTACAACTGACACCATGAGTCAGGCACTCCAGTCCCTGCTCGATCTGCTCGACCTGGAGCGGATCGAGCAGGACATCTTCCGCGGACAGTCACGCTCCGCCGTCGTCCCCCGCGTCTTCGGCGGCCAGGTCGCCGCACAGGCCCTGGTCGCCGCCGGACGCACGGTCCCCGAGGACCGCCTCGCCCACTCGCTGCACGCGTACTTCCTGCGCCCGGGCGATCCGGGCGCGCCGATCGTGTACACGGTGGACCGCATCCGCGACGGGCGCTCCTTCACCACGCGGCGGGTCGTCGCGGTCCAGCACGGCCACCCGATCTTCCACCTCTCCGCGTCCTTCCAGACGCACGAGGAGGGGATGGAGCACCAGGCGGACATGCCGTACGCGCCGGACCCCGAGACGCTGCCGACGGCCGCCGAGATGCTGCCGCAGTACGCCGACGTCTTCCACGACCCGGACATGGTCCAGCGGCTCATCGAGGCGCGCGAGGCGGTGGACCTCCGCTACGCCGACGCGCCCCCGTTCGGCAGCGTGGGCGAGCCGCGGGAGCCGCGCTCCCAGGTCTGGTTCCGCACCAACGGCAAACTCGCGGACGACCCGTTGCTCCATGTCTGTCTGGCGACCTACGTCTCCGACATGACCCTGCTCGACTCGGTGCTCCTCGCCCACGGGCGGGGCGGCTGGGCGATCGGGGACGTGGTCGGGGCGTCGCTGGACCACGCGATGTGGTTCCACCGGCCGTTCCGCGCGGACGAATGGCTCCTGTACGACCAGGAGTCCCCTTCGGCGTCCGGTGGGCGCGGACTCGGACAGGCCCGCATCTACACGCAGGACGGGCGGCTGGCGATCTCCGTGATCCAGGAGGGCGTGGTCCGCGTGCCCCGCCCGTAGCCGGGCATACGTCCCCGGTATGGGCGCAGAAGGTGAGTTCGTCGAGACCGAGGCCGGCAGCGAGAGCGCATTCACCGTGGTGGTCGCGGCTTTGGCCAATCTCGGAGTGGCGCTGGCCAAGGCCGTCGCGGGGGTGATCAGCGGGTCCAGCGCGATGCTGTCGGAGGCGGCGCACTCGTGTGCCGACACCGTCACGGAGGTGCTGCTGCTCGCCTCGGTCAAGCGCGGGGGGCGACCGGCCGACGAGGACCACCCGCTGGGCTACGGCCCCGAGCGGTACATCTGGGCGCTCCTCGCCGCCGTCGCCACCTTCGTCGGCGGCGCCGTCTTCTCGGTCTACGACGGGGTGCACGCGCTGACGGCGGGCGAGGAGCTCGGCGACCCCGTCGCCTCCTACATCGTGCTCGGGGTCGCCTTCGTGCTGGAGGGCATCTCCCTGCGCACCGGCATCCGCCAGGCACGGGGGCAGGCGAACCGTTTCGACGCGTCCGTGGGCCGCTACCTCCGGCACACGCCCGACACCGCCGTGAAGGCGGTCGTCATGGAGGACACCGCGGCGCTCGTCGGCCTGGTGCTGGCCGCGGGCGGGCTGCTGGGCGGCCAGCTGACCGGCTCGTCGGTCTGGGACGGCGTCGCCTCGCTCTGCATCGGCGTGCTGCTGCTGTACGTCGCCTGGGTGCTGGGCAGGTCCAACGCGCAACTGCTGATCGGGCAGCCGCTGCCCCGTGAGATGCGCCGCGAGGTGCGCGACCGCATCCTGGAGGACCCGCATGTCGTCGACGTCCTGGAACTGGTCACCCTGGTGCAGGGTCCCCAGGAGGTGATGATCGCGGCGAAGGTCGGCTTCCGGGACGTGTCCACCGCCGCGGAGATCGAGTGGGCCTGCGAGAACACCGAGAAGCGGCTGCGGGAGCGCTTCCCGGCGATCCGCCGGGTGTATCTCGACCCCACACCGGGGCCCGGCGAGCGCGACCGGGTGCGTTCCGCCGGCGTCGAATGATCCGGCGGCCCTGACGGCCCCTACACCTCCGACGGCCCCGGCGGGACCGGGGCCCGGACGGTACGGGTGCTCCGGTCAGGCGGCGTCCAGTCCGGCCGCCGCCAGCAGGTACGCCGTCATCGGGTCGTAGTACCGCGGGCTCGTGACGTGGTCGTCGAGCGGGACCGTCACCTGGAGGGTGCCCTCGGCCTCGCCGATGAACAGGGCCGGGTCGTTGCAGTCGGCGTACCCGACGGAGTCGATGCCCCGCTGTCCCGCGCAGCCCGCCCAGCCGTGGTCCGCGACGACCAGGTCCGGCTGGGGGCGGCCCTCGCGCTCGAGGCCGTCGAGGATCGCGGCCATCGGCTCCGGCGCGTGGGTGTGCCACAGGGTCGCGCCCCGCTCCAGCACGGCGACGTCCGCGAACTGGAAGACCATGGCCTCGTCGGTGTGCAGGCCCTCGGGGATGACGACGATCTCGCATCCGGCGGCGCGCAGTGCGGCGGCCGTGGCGCGGTGCACGTCGAGCAGGCCGCCGGGGTGGCCGGTGGCGAAGAGCACGCTCTGCCGTCCGGCGGCAGCCTTGCGCAGCCGGGCCGCCATCCGCTCCAGGGCGTCCACCGTCAGCTCGGGGTCGATGGTGTCCTGCCCGAACCGGTGCTCCGGGTCGTCGTTGACACCGCATCTCTCGGCCATCACAGCGAGCACGTCCTGCTCGTCGCTCCAGCGGTCGCCGAGCTCCAGCCCCAGCCAGTAGTGGCGGTCGCCGTTCGCGAGCTTGCGGTAGTGGGAGAGGTTGTTCTCGCGAGGGGTGGCCACGGGTCCCGCGATGCGGGTGCGGACGAGATGGTCGACGAGGGCGGCGCGGGTGGGTGTCCCGGATATCGGCATGGGTCCCATTGTGCCGGGGCGTCCCCCATGCGGGGGGCGGTGTCCCGAGCCATGGGACGCGGGTCACTCGGTTCTGCCCCCGGCCCGGGTGCCCGTCCCTTGCGGAAGCGCTCCTGTTCCCCCGCTCCGCGGGTGCGGACTCCGCCCCCGCCGTGGCCGTCAGAGGTGGGTCGGCTCGAACATGCGCAGGAGGGCCGGGAGGACCACCACGGAGGGGCCGGGGGTGGCCAGGGACTTGGCCAGGTCCTCGCCCAGTGCCTCCGGTGTCGTGCGGACCGCCGGGACGCCGAAGGACCCGGCGAGGGCGACGAAGTCGGGGCGGGACAGTTCCGTGGCCGTGGCCTGCCCGAAGGCGTCCGTCATGTACTCGCGGAGGATGCCGTATCCACCGTCGTCGACGATGAGCCAGGTGACCGGCAGGTCGTACTGGCGTGCCGTCGCCAGTTCGGCGATGGAGTACATGGCGCCGCCGTCGCCGGAGACCGCGAGGACCGGGCGGGTGGGGTCCGCAACCGCGGCGCCCAGCGCGGCCGGGAAGCCGTAGCCCAGGCCGCCCGCGCCCTGCGCGGAGTGCATGGTGTTGGGCCGGCGCGCGTCGAAGGCCGACCACGCCCAGTACGCCAGGATCGTCATGTCCCAGAAGGACGGGCAGGAGTCGGGGAGCGCTTCGCGGACGGTGGCGACGAGCTGCTGCTCCAGGGTCAGGTCCTGGGCCGCGATACGGTCCCGGACCCGGGTCAGCACGTCGCGTACCCGCTCGGGGGCCGACGGGTCGCGACGCTCCCGCACGGTCTCGAGCAGCGCCGACAGGGCGAGGCGCGCGTCCGCGTGGATGCCGAGGGCCGGGTGGTTGGACTCCAGCTTGCCGGCGTCGGCCTCGATCTGGACGACACGGCCGCGCGGGGCGAACGTGTGGTAGTTCGAGGAGAGTTCGCCGAGGCCCGAGCCGACGACCAGGAGGACGTCGGCGTCCTCCAGGAAGTCGGTGGTGTGCCGGTCCTCCATCCACGACTGGAGGGAGAGCGGGTGCTCCCAGGGGAAGGCGCCCTTGCCGCCGAAGGTCGTGACCACCGGGGCCTGGATCCTCTCGGCGAGCGCGAGGAGCTTGCCCGTGGCGTCGGAGCGTACGACACCGCCGCCGGCGATGATCGCCGGGCGGGCCGCGGTCGACAGCAACTCGGCCGCCACGGCGGTCAGTTCCGGGCGCGGCACGATCTCGTGCGGTGTCGCGTCGAGAGCGGTGACCACCGGCAGCGTCGTCCCGGCGAGGAGCACGTCCTGCGGGATCTCGACCCAGACCGGGCCGTGCGGCGCGGTGAGCGCCGACTCCCAGGCCGCCGCGATCGCGGACGGGATCTGGGACTGGGTGCGCACCGTGTGCACCGACTTCACGATGTCCCGGACGGAGGCCTGCTGGTCGCGGAGTTCGTGCAGATAGCCGTGGCGGCCGCCGCCGAGACCGGCCACCGGGATCTGGGAGGAGATCGCGAGGACGGGGGCCGAGGCGGCCGCCGCCTCCTGGAGCGCGGCGAGGGAGGTGAGGGCTCCCGGGCCGGTGGACAGCAGCAGCGGCGCCGCCTCGCCGGTGACCCGGCCGTACGCGTCGGCGGCGAAGCCCGCGTTGTTCTCGACGCGCAGACCGACGTACGTCAGGTCCGAGCGGCGCAGCGCGTCGAACATGCCGAGCGCGTGCTGGCCCGGCAGTCCGAACACGGTGGTGGCGCCCAGACCCTGGAGGGTCTCCACGACCAGGTCCCCGCCGTTGCGCCCGGCCGGGGGGTTGAGGGCCGCTTCGGTCTGGGCGGCGGTCGGCCGCAGGACCAGGTCGTGGTCGTGGGTCACGTCGGTCAGCCCTCCTGGCGCGCCGCGGCGATCTGGCGGGACATGATCGTGGTCAGCTCGTACGCCGTGTGGGACGCGGCGACGGCCGTGATCTCGGCGTGGTCGTAGGCGGGGGCCACCTCGACGACGTCGGCGGAGACGAGGTTGCAGGAGGACAGGCCGCGCAGGATCTCCAGGAGCTCGCGCGAGGTCATGCCGCCGGCCTCGGGGGTGCCGGTGCCGGGGGCGTGCGCCGGGTCGAGGCAGTCGATGTCGATGGAGATGTACAGCGGGCGGTCGCCGATGCGCTGGCGCAGCTGGTCGGCCACCTCGTCGGCGCCGCGGCGGTAGATGTCCGCCGAGGTGACGATGCCGAAGCCCATCTTCTCGTCGTCGGTCAGGTCCTGCTTGCCGTACAGCGGGCCGCGGGTGCCGACGTGGGACAGCGCGGAAGTGTCGAGGATGCCCTCCTCGACGGCGCGGCGGAACGGCGTGCCGTGCGTGTACTCGGCGCCGAAGTAGGTGTCCCAGGTGTCGAGGTGCGCGTCGAAGTGGAGCAGGGCCACCGGGCCGTGCTTCTTGGCGACCGAGCGCAGCAGCGGCAGCGCGATGGTGTGGTCGCCGCCCAGGGTCATCATGCGGGCGCCGGTGCCGAGGATGTCGTCCGCGGCGGCCTCGATGGTCTCCACGGCCTCGTTGATGTTGAACGGGTTGGCCGCGATGTCACCGGCGTCCGCGACCTGCGCGAGGGCGAACGGCGAGGCGTCCTGCGCCGGGTTGTAGGGGCGCAGCAGCCGGGACGCCTCGCGGATGGCGTTGCCGCCGAAGCGGGCGCCCGGCCGGTACGAGACGCCCGAGTCGAACGGCACGCCCACGACGGCGACGTCGGCGGTGCCGACCTCGTCGATGCGGGGCAGCCGGGCGAACGTGGCCGGACCGGCGTACCGCGGGATGCGGGAGGAGTCGACGGGGCCGCGCGGCGTCTCGTTGCTGCTCATGATCTGGTGCCTTCTTTCCTGCGATTCGTCGCGTTCGTGACGGACGATGGTGACTTTACTGAGGTGCCGGTACGGCCTCAGGGCTGGGGGCGGGCTCAGGCGTGCGTCCCGCGAGACGCTCGCGCCAGACGGCGAGGACCGCCGCGTCGGTGGGCCTGGTCGCGAGCGAGACGACGACGTAGGCCACGAGCGAGGCGAGCAGGCCGTAGTAGACGGGCTCATTGGCAAGGATGCCGTAGCCCCACATCAGACCGATGACGGAGAGGGCGCCGACGACCACCGCGGCGAGCGCACCGGCGGCGGTGCCGCGCTTCCACACCAGACCGCCGAGGATCGGCACCAGCAGTCCGCCGACGAGCAGGTCGTACGCGACGGTCAACGCCTCGACGACGTTGTTCAGCGCGATGGCGATGCAGACGACGGCCGCACCCATGATCAGGATGAAGAGGCGGTTGCCCTTGACCTCGTCGTGGGCCTCTTCGCGGGCGCCGTCGCGGGCCCCGTCGTGGTCGCGCTTGACGACGCCGCGCAGCCGGGACCAGATGTCGTTGTTGGCGACGGTCGCGCAGGCGATCAGTGCACCGGACGAGGTCGACATGACCGCGGCGAGCGCGGCGGCGAGGACCAGGCCGCGGACACCGATGGGCAGGGCGTCCTTGACGATGGTCGCGAAGGCGTCGTCTGCCCTGCCGAGCTTCGGGTAGAGCACCTTGGCCGCGGTGCCGATGACGGCGCCGGCGAGGGCGTAGGCCAGGCAGTACGTACCGGCGACCGTGCCGCCGTAGCGGGCGACCCTGTCGCTGCGGGCGGTGAAGACGCGCTGCCAGATGTCCTGCCCGATGAGCATGCCGAAGGTGTAGATCAGCACGTAGGTGAAGATCGTCTCGCCGCCGATGCCCAGCGGGTCGAAGTAGCCGGTGGGCAGCTTCGCCTTCATCTCGCTGAAGCCGCCGGCCTTGACCACGGCGATCGGGAGCAGGAGCAGCAGCACGCCGATGGTCTTCACGACGAACTGCACCATGTCGGTCAGCGTGATCGACCACATGCCGCCGAGCGTGGAGTAGGCGACGACGATCGAACCGCCGAGGATGATCGCCACGGTGCGGTTCATGTCGAAGAGGACGTCGAAGATCGTGGCGTACGCGATCGTCGAGGTGACCGCCAGCATCAGCGTGTACGCCCACATGACGACACCGGAGATGACGCCGGTCCTGCCGCCGTAGCGCAGGTCGAGCATCTCGGAGACCGTGTAGACCTTGAGCCGCGCGATCCGGGCGGAGAAGAAGACGGAGAGGGCGAGCAGGCCCAGGCCGATGGTGAAGACCATCCAGGCCCCGGAGAGCCCGTACTTGTAGCCGAGGCCGACGCCGCCGATGGTGGACGCGCCGCCGAGGACGATCGCCGCCATCGTGCCCGAGTACATGGCGGGTCCCAGGCGGCGGCCGGCCACCAGGAAATCGCTCTTGGACTTGGCGCGGCGCATGCCCCACCAGCCCATGGCCAGCATCCCGGCCAGATAGACGACGATCACTGTGTAGTCGACGGCCATGGGCCCTCCTTCGCGCACCTCGGTGGCGTGTCGTGCAGATGGTGGGTTCCGGCGTCAGACCGCGGGGACATCCGCCCGTACCCGCGTCACCGGTAAGACGAATGTAAGTGGCCGGAAAGCGACCCTGAAGTGTACGTTTCATCCACTTCAGCGGAACCGAATGGAGGGAACGTCCACCATGCCGGATCCCGCGGCCCCACCCACCCCACCCGTCCCGCTGGCCGCCCTGCTGGCCCGCGAGGACCTCGGCCTGCGCCAGATCGCGGGCCCACGGGACGCGGGCACCGTGATCCTCTGGGCCCACACCTCCGAGATGGCCGACCCGTACCCGTATCTGCTGGGCGGTGAGCTGCTGCTCACGGCGGGTGTGCACGCCACGCAGGCGGCCGGCGCGGTCGCGCACTTCGACGCGTACGTCGCCCGGGTCGTCGAGGCCGGCGGCGCCGCCCTCGGCTTCGGTCTCGCGCCGGTCCACGACTCGGTGCCGCGGGCGCTGGTGGAGGCCTGCGACAAGTACGGGCTGCCGCTCCTGGAGGTGCCGCCGCGCACCACCTTCAGCGCGGTCGCCCGTGCGGTGTGGGCCCTGATGGCGCAGGTGCGGCTCGCGGAGCTGCGCCGTGTCACGGAGGCGCAGCAGGGACTGGCCCGGGCGGCGGCCCGCCCCGACCCCGTCCCCGCGGTCCTGCGTCAGCTGGCGAACCGGCTCGGCGGCTGGACGGTCCTCGCCGCCCCGGACGGCACACGGGTGCTGGCCGCGGGGGCGGAGCCGGACGCGCAGGTACGGCAGGAGCTGGCCGACCTGGGCCGGGTGGTACGGCCTTCGCCGGCCGGGCGGACGGGCCCGGGCGGCCGTGCCGGGGCCGCGGCGGGCGGTGGGCGTGCCGGGGGCGCCACGACGGCCGGCACCCGCGCCCCGGGCGAGGCCCCCGCCTCCCCGACGCCCCCCGCGTCCCCGTCCTCCACCGGCCCGCGCCCCACCTCCGCCACCAACACCGTCGGCACCACGCACCTCGCCGTCTATCTCCTCGGCGGCGGCAAGGGCTTCACGCTCGGCGTCGCGTCCGACCACCGGGAGCCCGGAGACCACACGATCACCGGTGTCGCCGTCGTCCTGCTGTCGCTGCTCACCGGCGAACACCAGGGCGCCGCCGAGGCGGCACGGTCGGCGGCACTCGTACGGCTGCTGCTGGGCGCGCCACCGGCCGACGTCGCCGGACTGCTCGGCGTCGGCCGGTGGCAGGTCGTGCAGGCGCACCGCGGGGAGCCGGTCGACCCGCTGGCCGCCACCGCGCTGGGCGCCGCGCTGGGCTCACCGCTCGTCGACGTGGGCGAAGGCGTCGTACGCGTCCTGGTCGCCGCCGACCGGGAGCCCCTGCCGCAGCCCGGCTGGACGCTCGGGGTCAGCGAGCCCGCCGCGGTGCCAGACCTGGCGACCGCCGACGCCCAGGCGGGCCGCGCCCTCGCGCACGCCGAGGCGACCCGTGCACCGCTCGTCCGGCACCGCACCGCCGACCACGGCCTCGCCGCCCTCGTGCCCGCCGCGGACGCGGAGGCCCACGCGCGCGTCCTGCTCGCCCCGATCGCGGGCACACCCGCGCTCACCGAGACCCTGCGCACCTGGCTCTCGCTCCACGGCAGCTGGGACCGCACGGCCGTGGCGCTCGGCGTTCACCGCAACACCGTCCGCCAGCGCATCGCCCGCTGCGGCACGCTCCTCGACGCCGACCTCGACGACCCGGACGTACGGATGGAGCTCTGGTTCGCCCTGCGGAACGCCTGAGGAGCCCGCCGGCAGGGAGGTTTGACGGACCCTCAGCCCGAGGCGGGGCCGAGGGTGCCGGTCCGGACGGCCGCGACGAAGGACGACCACCCGTCCGCGGAGAAGACCAGCGCCGGGCCCTGGGGGGCCTTGGAGTCGCGGACGGGGATGCCGGTGGGGTGGGTGTCGAGGACTTCGAGGCAGCTGCCGGATTCGTTTCCGCTGTAGGACGACTTACGCCAGCCGCTCAGCGCGGAAGCGTTCGGGATGGTGTGCTCAGTCATGGTGTCCGTAGTCCTTCGCCGTTGCCTTCAGGAAGGCAAGTGACTCGCTCAGAGGCAGTGCGTCGCTCAGTGCGAGATCGTAGGCGCCCTGCAGCCGTTGGACCACGGCCGGGGAATCATGCACCTTGCCGATGGCCAGGCCTTCGCTGTAGGCAGCCGGGGGCTGGTCCTCGAACCACATCAGCGTGAGCATGCTCTGCATCAGCGGGTGAGCGCCCAGGCCGAGCGGCAGGATGTGGACGCGAATGCGCCTCGCCTCGGTCAGGGCGACGATGTGCATGATCTGTTCCGCCATGACATCCGCCCCGCCCATCGGGCGCCGGAGCATCGCTTCGTCCAGCAGGGCCCACACCACGGGTGTCAGCGGATCGCCGAGGACCTTCGCGCGCTCCAGTCGTGTGGCCACATGCCTTTCACGTTCCTCGTCGCTGCGCGGCGGAAAGGTCGTTCCCAGCACCGCACGTGCATACCTCTCGGTCTGAAGGATGCCCGGAACGAAGCTGAGTGCGAACTCGCGGATCATCGTCGCCTGTTGCTCCAGATGCCGCGCAGCTTCGAAGTAGTCGGCGATCGTGTCGCCGTCGTGCGGCAGGAAACTGCTCAGCACATCCCCCGTGTTCAGCGCCCCGTCCAGCCGCCGCGCGTCCTCCCGGGACGGAATGCGGCGCCCCGCCTCGATGTGCGCGATGTGCGACCGCGTCATGATCGCCGCGTCGGCGAGCTGCTGCTGCGTCAGCCCCGCCGCCTCACGCCGGGCCCTGAGCCACTCGCCATAGGTGTTCCGCATCGCCAACTCCGTTACGACGAAGGCATCGTGACCTGAGATCCTCGGGCGAGACTACTGCGCGCCGTCTCACTCCGTGATCGGTTTGCTACGGAACGACGTCATCGAGGCCGGGTCGGATGACCGGGGCCCGGCCGGTGCCGTGTCCGTCGGCGGCGTGCGCAGGTCGGTGGGAGCCGTGCCGGTTCCCACAGGGGGAAGCGAAGGGATGAACATGCATTTCGTCTGCTGTCCGCGCAACAAGGGGACGAGCTGATGGCGCTCACCGGTGCGTCGGTCCGCAGGGCCGTCTGTGCCCTTGCCGCCCTGCTCGTGGCGGCCGGCTGCAGCTCGCACGAGAGCGCCGGCCCCACTCGCGGTCGATCGAGCCCTGCCGTAGGCGCATCGCCCACCGCGGCGGCGCCCGGCCCCACCCGTGACCCTCGTGCGCCCTCGGTCGAAAGGGCCCCGGATCTCGCGTCGGAAGGTATGAGGGCCGTGACCAGGGGCACCGCCGTCACGGGAACCGCCGTCTATCCGATTCCCGGTGGAATCAGGGCGGGCAAGACCCTGGCCATCGCGGTCAATTGCCAGGGCCCGGGCCGGCTCACGGTGCATGTGCAGCCGACGGACGTGTCCTTTTCTCTCGTGTGCGAAAAGGGAAAAGTGCTGCCCGCCATGAACGAGATGGACATGAACAAGGGCCGCTCCACCGGCTCCCTGCGGTTCACCGCGGAGTCGAAGGTCAGGTGGTCGTTCGCGGCCGGCTGGGATCCGAACCCGCCTGAGCGGCAGTAAGCGGGAACCACACAGATCCTCGGGGTCGCTGACGTACCCCGGGGTGAGGTCCGTCATGGCCGTCGCGGCTTCCGCAGATGAAGCGGCGGTCCTCGCACGGTGGCTGCCGCGTCAGCCCCGCCGCCTCACGCCGGGCCCTGCTGCCGAGATCCTGCTGCGGCACCGTCTCCCGGCGTGAGCGATCGGCTCCGCAAGGACACGAGCGTGGCCGTCCTGGTGCGCATGGAGCCGATCTGTGCGCCCCCTTCTGTGCGACAGTGCGCCCTCCTGGGAGTCGAACCCGGTATGGAGTTCTCTGCGTCGACTGAAGTGCTCTGGGATGGATGCGGCTTTCGAGGGGCGACGCCGCACGACAGTCCCTTCACCACGGTCGGGAGCGGCATGGACGGCATCCGGGGTTCGAACGAGAGGCGCAGTGTCCTTGGTGTGGTGGGCCGGGTGCTGGGGCTCCTGGTCTGTTTGTCCGTCGCCGCAGTGCTGATCTGGTCGCAGGTGGAGAAGCCTGCGGACACCACGAGCGCCGTGGCGACCGTGGTCGCTGCGCTGGTCAGTCTGGGGCCCGCCGTCGTCTTCCTGCTCAGGAAGCACGACGTGCCGGGTCCCTCGACGGACGAGGAACTGGAGGCTGCTGCACAGGCATTGGCTTCGGCTCTGTGGGAGCAGTGGCCTCTCGAAGCGGAGAAGCGGGGCATCGTCGAAGCCAGTGCTGCCGAGGTCCCCTGGAATTTCACCGGTCCGTTGTCGGTCGGGGTTCTCGCGCGCGGGGCCACGGAGTCGACCGTCGGCAGTCCGTACGAGCAGCGGGTGGTGCGCAACTTCACCGCGGCCCCGTCCCGGCGCCTGGTCGTCACCGGGGAGCCCGGGTCCGGGAAGTCCGTGCACCTGCTCCTGCTGACCCTCGGTCTGCTCCGGCGCCGTGAGGAAGGGGACGGTTCCGAGCCCGTTCCGGTTCTTGTGTCCGTGGCCCGGTGGGACTCCCGCAAGCGCTTCGCGAACTGGGCGGAGGAACGTCTCAGGGCCGGATACGGCTTCCTCGACAACGCGCGCTTCGGTGGGACGGCCATTCACGGGCTCCTGCAGACGCGCCGCGTGGTGCTCGTGCTGGACGGTCTGGACGAGCTGGAGGAGTCGCTGCGGGAGGAGGTGGTGGAGCAGTTGACGTCCTCTCCCGTGCAGAGCTGGCCGCTGGTCATCGCCTGCACCTCGGACGCGATGGATGCGCTGCGTTCCCGGCCGCAGCTGGATTTCTCCGCGATGCGCATCACCACGCTCAAGCGGCTCTCGGTGTCCAAAGTGGTCACGTTCCTGCGCGGAGGACGGACCCTGCAGAGCACCGATGCGTGGTGGCGGCCGGTGAGGCACGCCCTCTCCAGCGGCACGCCCGGCGCGCTGGCCGACGCCTTGTCCATTCCGCTGTACGCGAGCCTGGCGCGGTCCGTGTACGGCCCGAACCGCCGGGCCCCCGACTCGCTGGTCGACGTGGCGCGGACCGGCGATGTGCGCACCCACCTGCTGAGGCGCTTTCTGGAGGATGCCTTCACTTCTCCGGCGCCGACCCGCGCCGAGGGCCGGGGCGTCTTCCCCCTGCGGGACTGGGACGGGCGCCGGGCCCGCAGCTGGCTGAGGTCGCTGGCCCGCTATCTGGACGGGCACCACTCCAAGCACCTGTCCTGGTGGTGCTGGCACGACATGCTCGGGCGCCGCGCCGCGGCCTGCGTCGCCGGCGTTCTGGCGGCCCTCGTCTACTTGCTGTCCAGCGGGTTCCCGGAGGGGCTGGCCCGGGGCACGCCGGTCGGCATGGCGCTCGGACTGATCGTGGGCGTGCTGCGCGACCGGGCCGACGGCGCCCGGCTGGGAGCGCTGGTGGGGACCGCGTGCACGGTGGCGATCGGCGCCGCGGCACTGACCCGGTACGGGCTCGCTCAGGCGGTGCACGACGGTGTCGAGCTCGGTGTGCCGCTGGGTGTCGGCGTCTTTCTGATCGGCTGGATGCAGAGGTCGGTGTGGCGCATAGCCGTCGGCAGTGCTGGCGCCGGCCTGGCAGCCGGATGCTGGGCGGGCGCCTGGGACGGGCTGGTCCAAGGCCCGTCCGCCGGTGTGCACCGGCTGCTGACGACCAGCCTGGGCATGGCCATCTCGGTGGCGTTCACCAACGTTCTCGTCCGCGCCACCGGTTCCTGGAGCACGCCGTCCCAGCCCACGGGCGTCAATGCCGCACTGCGCGGCCGCTGGCGCGATCTTCTGGCCCACCTCGCCGTGGGCGCCACCGCGGGCGTGGCGATCGGCGTCGGCGGCGGCACCGTCATCGTGCTGCGTGCGACGCTCGCGCACCACGGGCAGGAGGGAGTTCACCGTGCCGCTGCCGTCGCCCTCACGTACGGCGTCACCGCGGTGCTGGCGTTCGGGGTGACGGGTGCGTTCATGCGGTGGCTCGGTCAGCCCCAGAGCCGGGAGCGTGCAGCGTCCCCGCACACCACCCTGGCGGCCGCGAGGACGATGTCCCTCGCCTATGTGGTGTCGGCGACCGGCCTGGGCGCGGTGGTCATGTCCACGGCTCACGCGCTGACGTCACGGGCGCCGCTCGGTCTGCGCGCCGACATGGCCGGGATGGCCGACTACCGGCAGGGAGCGGCGCTGGGCCTGTGCATCGGCATGGTGCTCGCCGCCTCCTTCACCCCCTGGCCGACGTTCGCCGTGGTGCGCCTGGTCTCCTGGGCCACGCGCCGCCTGCCGCTGCGCCTGATGAGCTTCCTGGAGGATGCCCACCGGGCCGAGGTGCTGCGGGGCGAGGGCGCCCACTACATGTTCCGGCACACGGAGATCCGCACGTGTCTGCTGAACAACCCCTGACGCGGCGCGCCCTTCGCGACGCTCCTCGGGGGAGGCCGGACGGCCCAATGACACCGACCCCGTCCGCATGACGCACCGTCAAGCCGGTACCACGGGTGGCGAGCGGGCCGGCCGCTGGGCTTTTGTGGTCCGGTGGTCCACCCTTCCCGTTCCGCCGTGAGGTCGGTCGTACATCTTTTCGCAAAGGACACAACCATCCACCCCCTCCTGGGAGTCAAGGGGGGCGAGTGCGCCCCGGTGCACTCGTTCACATCAAGGGGATGGGGAACCTCCATGACTCACCGGATATCCCGGCGTGCCCGTGTGCTCTCGGCGGGGCTGGCCGTCGGGGTGGTCGTGCCGCTCGTGGCCGCCGCGGTGCCTGCCGCGGCCGCGCCGGCGCAGGTCAGCTGTACGTCCGGCACGGCGGGCCTGGCCGCCAAGCTGCAGAAGGACATCACGGCGGCCCTGGCGAACCGCAGAGGCACCGTCGCGGTCGGCCTCTACGACCGCTCCACCAGCACCCGCTGCACGCTGCGCTCGACGTCGGCGTACGACTCGGCCAGCGTCGTGAAGGTGACCGTGCTGGCGACGCTGCTGTGGGACGCCAAGAAGCACAACCGCTATCTGACCGACCGCGAGACGAACCTCGCCACGGCCATGATCACCCAGTCCGACAACGACGCCACCAGCGCGCTGTGGCGGCAGCTCGGGACGACCAAGGTCAAGGGCTTCCTGGCCGCGGCCGGGATGACGCAGACGGTCCCGGGGACGGGCGGCTACTGGGGGCTCACCCAGATCACCGTCCGTGACGAGCAGAAGCTCCTCGAGCTCGTCACCGGGAAGAACACCGTGCTGAGCGACAACGCACGCGCCTACATCCTCAAGCTCATGGGCAAGGTCGTCTCCTCGCAGCGCTGGGGTACGCCCGCGGGCGCGCCGTCGACCGTGGCCGTGCACGTCAAGAACGGCTGGCTGCAGCGGGCCACGCACGGCTGGCGCGTGCACAGCCTCGGCACCTTCAACGGCGCCGGACACGACTACATGATCTCGGTGCTCACCCAGGACAACAGCACCATGGACTACGGGGTCGACACGATCCAGGCCGTCTCCCGGGCCATCCACAAGGATCTTGTGCCGACCACGCCCACCGGTGCCGCGGTCCGCCGCTACGTGCCGACCGCCACCCCGCGCGAGGCCTTCCCCGCGGTGCCCCGCGACTGACCTGCCGGTCGGTTTGTTGCGGAGGGATGAAATCCGCTCCGTCCCGCGTTGGTGTCTTCCGGGTGGACCAGCAGTTCGGATTCGACGGAAGGCACCGGCGTGGCGGCGGAACAGGGGCGGGGGACCCAGGGCTGGGCACGGAGGCTCGCCGGGTACGCATGGCGCTATCCGAAGGACGTCGTCCTGGCGCTCGGCTCGTCCCTCGGGGGCATGGCCGTGATGGCCCTGGTCCCGCTGATCACCAAGGTGATCATCGACGACGTGGTCGGGGCGCACACCCGTTCCATGACGGTGTGGGCCGGCGCACTCGTGGGTGCCGCCGTGGTCGTCTACGTGCTCACCTACATACGCCGCTACTACGGCGGCCGGCTCGCCCTCGACGTCCAGCACGACCTGCGTACCGAGATGTACGCGACGATCACCCGGCTCGACGGCAGACGCCAGGACGAGCTCTCCACCGGGCAGGTCGTGGGGCGCGCGACCAGTGATCTCCAGCTGATCCAGGGCCTGCTGTTCATGCTCCCGATGACCATCGGGAACATCATGCTGTTCCTGATCTCACTCGTGATCATGGCCTGGCTGTCGCTGCCGCTCACCCTGGTCGCCCTGGCCGTCGCGCCCGCCCTCTGGTTCATCGCCCGGCGCAGCCGCACCCGGCTGCACCCGGCCACCTGGTACGCGCAGGCGCAGGCCGCCGCCGTCGCCGGGGTCGTCGACGGCGCCGTGACCGGTGTGCGCGTCGTGAAGGGGTTCGGGCAGGAGGAGCAGGAGACCGGGAAGCTGCGCGAGGTCGGACGGCGGCTGTTCGCGGGGCGGCTGCGGACCATCCGGCTGAACGCCACGTACACCCCGGCCCTCCAGGCGGTGCCCGCACTCGGACAGGTCGCGATGCTGGCGCTCGGCGGCTGGCTGGCGGTCCAGGGGCACATCACGCTCGGCACGTTCGTCGCCTTCTCCAGCTATCTCGCCCAGCTCGTCGGCCCGGTGCGGATGCTCGCCGTGGTGCTCACCGTGGGCCAGCAGGCCCGCGCCGGCGTCGAACGCGTCCTGGAGCTGATCGACACCGAGCCCGCCATCGTCGACGGCACCCTCGACCTGCCCGCGGACGCCCCGGCGACCGTCGAGTTCGACGACGTGACCTTCGCGTACGACGAGGGCCGCCCGGTCCTGGACGGGCTGTCGTTCGGGATACGCCCCGGGGAGACCCTCGCCGTCGTGGGCTCGTCCGGTTCCGGCAAGTCCACCGTGTCGCTGCTGCTGCCCCGCTTCTACGACGTCAGCCACGGCGCCGTCCTCGTCGGCGGCCACGACGTGCGCGAGCTGACGCTCCCGTCCCTGCGCGCCGCGATCGGCCTCGTCCCCGAGGACAGCTTCCTGTTCTCCGACACCGTCCGCGCCAACATCGCCTACGGCCACCCCGAGGCCACCCAGGAGCAGATCGAGGCCGCGGCGCGCGCCGCCCAGGCCGACCGGTTCATCGCCGAGCTGCCCGACGGCTACGACACCAAGGTGGGCGAACAGGGCCTCACCCTCTCCGGCGGCCAGCGCCAGCGCGTCGCCCTGGCCCGCGCCATCCTCACCGACCCGCGCCTGCTCGTCCTCGACGACGCCACCTCCGCGGTCGACGCGCGCGTCGAGCACGAGATCCACGAGGCGCTCAAGCAGGTCATGGCCGGGCGGACCACCCTCCTCATCGCCCACCGGCGCTCCACCCTGAACCTCGCCGACCGCATCGCCGTCCTCGACGACGGCCGGCTCGCCGACATCGGAACCCACGAGGAACTGCAGGAACGGTCCGGCCTGTACCGGCGCCTGCTCACCGATCCCGACGAACTGGGCGGGGTGTCGCCCGGGCACGCCCAGCCCGTCGAACAGGCGCAGGACACGAGCGTGCGGGAGGAACTGGACGCCGAGTTCGACGCCGAACGCGGGGTCACTCCGCACCTGTGGAGCGGCGACCGCGAACCCAAGGACGCCGCGCTCTCCGGCACCCCCGCGACGCCCGAACTCCTCGCACAGGTGGACGCCCTGCCGCCGGCCACCGACCTGCCGGCTGTCGACGAGGCCAGGGCCGTCACACCCGAGGAGTCGTACGGGCTGCGGCGGCTGCTGCGCGGCTTCGGCGGGCCCCTCGCGATCAGCCTCGCGCTCGTCGCCGTCGACGCGGCCATGGGCCTGGCGCTGCCGGTGCTGATCCGGCACGGCATCGACCAGGGCGTCACCCGGCTCGCGCTCGGCGCGGTCTGGGCGGCGGCCGCGATCGCGCTGCTGGCCGTCGTCGCCCAGTGGGCGGCGCAGATCGGCGAGACGCGTATGACGGGGCGTACCGGCGAACGGGTGCTGTACGCCCTGCGGCTGAAGATCTTCGCGCAGCTCCAGCGGCTCGGACTCGACTACTACGAGCGCGAGTTGACCGGTCGCATCATGACCCGGATGACGACGGACGTGGACGCCCTGTCCACGTTCCTGCAGACCGGTCTGGTGACCGCCTTCGTCTCCGTCGTCACCTTCTTCGGCATCATGGTGGCGCTGGTCGTGATCGACGTCGAACTGGCCCTGGTCGTCTTCGCGACGCTGCCGCCGCTGGTCGTCGGCACGTACGTCTTCCGCAAGCAGAGCGTCAAGGCCTACGAACTGGCCCGTGAGCGGGTGTCCGTGGTCAACGCCGACCTCCAGGAGACGGTCGCGGGACTGCGGATCGTGCAGGCGTTCCGGCGCGAGCGCGCGGGCGAGGGACGGTTCACCGAGCGCAGCGCGAGCTACCGGGCCGCCCGGATCCGCGGCCAGTGGCTGATCTCCGTGTACTTCCCCTTCGTGCAACTGCTGTCGTCGGTCGCCGCGGCCGCGGTGCTGATCGTGGGCGCGGACCGGGTGACGGCGGGCACCCTCACCACCGGTGCGCTGGTCGCGTACCTCCTCTACATCGACCTGTTCTTCGCGCCCGTGCAGCAGCTGTCGCAGGTCTTCGACGGCTACCAGCAGGCCAGCGTCTCGCTGGGCCGCATCCAGGAGCTGCTGCGCGAGCCGACCTCGACGAAGGCCCCGGCCGAGCCCCTGGAGGTGATCTCGCTGCGCGGCGAGATCGCCTTCGAGGGCGTGCGGTTCGCCTACGGCGAGGCGGAGGAGGCGCTCAGCGAGGTGGACCTGCGCATACCCGCCGGGCAGACCGTCGCGTTCGTCGGCGAGACCGGCGCCGGCAAGTCGACCCTGGTCAAGCTCGTCGCCCGGTTCTACGACCCGACGGACGGCCGGGTCACCGTCGACGGCTCCGACCTGCGCGACCTCGACCTCACCTCCTACCGGCACCGCCTCGGCGTCGTCCCGCAGGAGGCCTACCTCTTCGCGGGCACCGTGCGCGACGCCATCGCCTACGGCCGCCCCGGTGCCACCGACGCCGAGGTCGAGGCCGCGGCCCGCGCCGTCGGCGCGCACGACATGATCGCCACCCTCGACGGCGGCTATCTGCACGAGGTGACCGAGCGCGGCCGCAACCTGTCCGCGGGGCAGCGGCAGCTGATCGCGCTGGCCAGGGCCGAGCTGGTCGACCCGGACGTCCTGCTCCTCGACGAGGCCACCGCAGCCCTCGACCTGGCCACCGAGGCCCAGGTGAACCTGGCCACGGACCGCCTCACGGGCAAGCGCACCACGCTCGTCGTCGCCCACCGCCTCACGACCGCGGCCCGCGCCGACCGGGTCGTCGTGATGGACCACGGCCGGGTCGCGGAGGACGGCACGCACGAGGAACTGCTCGCCCTGGGCGGACGGTACGCCCGGCTGTGGGCGACGTTCGTGGGGGAGCCGGTGGGGGCGACGGCGGCCTGACACCGGCGGCCGCCGCGCCCCGCGGGGACTACCGCGGCTTGATGTCGGAGATCTTCTTCGTCGCCAGGTCCGACTGCACGACCAGATAGGTGTACGTCGGATGGGCGGCCGAGCCCCAGGTCAGCCGGACGTTCGTCCAGGTGTGCCCCATCCCGCTGTCGCCCGCCGTCACCCGCCAGGCGCGCGGCACGTCCTGGGCGCGCAGTACGCCGTCCGCGTGGTTGCGGTTCTCCCAGGTCGCCAGGCGTGAGCGCAGCCCGGGCGTGAGGTAGAAGGAGCGCAGCTCCTTGGCCGCCGTGTTCCGCCCGGCGTCGGTGGTGACGTCGATATAGGCGCCGTAGAAGTGCGCCACCCGGTCGTAGACCGCTTCCGAACCGCCGCTGCGCGTCGGCGCCGACGGGGGAGCGGAGGAGGTGTGGACGGCCGGCGCGGCCGCCGCGGACGGGACCGCCACGGCGGCGGTCAGCAGTGCGGTGGCCAGCAGGACACGGCCACGGATGCGGCCGGTGGTACGCGTCTGAGTCATCGTCGACCCGCCTTTCGCGTTTGCTCTGTTGGACGACGGGTGTCACCGGGAGGTTGTCCCAAAACGCGGCAAAACGTGAACGAACGAAAAATCGACACTCGAAATTCTGTGCAACCGGAGGGCGCGTGCGAGGCGTCCCTGTACGAACAGTACGCTGATGCTGAAGTGGTGGGAGGGGCAACTGTGGGCAGTGCAGGCGGCATACGCCGACGACTCGCGCGACGCTTCATGTCCGGACTGGCCGTGCTCGCGGTCACCGCGCTGGTGACGGTGGCGGGACCCGGAGCCCTCAGAGCGCAGGCCGTGGACGCCTGCTCCGGTCACAAGGTGCGCGCCCTGTCCTTCTCGGCGGGCTCCGTGAACGTCTACAAGCGCTCGGGCTTCGTGTGCGCCGTGGCCGTCGCCAAGCAGCCGGGAGTGCGCCGGATGATGTCGGTCAGCGTCCAGGCCCGTGGCAGCCGGCCGGTGCTCGACCGTGGCCGGTTCACGCACCACGCGGGACCGGTGACGGTGTACGCGGGGCACCGCTGCGTGTGGGTGAAGGGCACGATCGGCTCCTCGTCGGTCAGCTCCGGCTGGATCATGTGCTGAGTGTGTTGCCTCAAGTTGCCCTGGTGAAAGGGGAGTTGCTCCGCTAGGTTCGCAAGGCTCCAGCGAACCCAGGGGAGGGTGCATGCGCAAGGCGCTCAGATGGCTGCTCGCGCTCGTGGTGCTCATAGGCACCGTCGGCACGGCGGGGGCGGCCACCGCCGCCTCCAGGCCGGAGGCCGTCGACATCAAGGACCGGCTGCTCGCGATCCCGGGCATGAGCCTGGTCGAGGAGAAGCCGTATTCCGGCTACCGCTACTTCGTCCTCGAGTACACCCAGCCGGTCGACCACCGGCACCCGTCCGAGGGCACGTTCAAGCAGCGCCTGACGGTGCTGCACAAGGACACCAACCGTCCGACGGTGTTCTACACGAGCGGCTACAACGTCTCGACGAATCCCAGCCGCTCCGAGCCCACCCGGATCGTCGACGGCAACCAGGTCTCTCTGGAGTACCGTTTCTTCACGCCGTCGCGTCCGCAGCCGGCCGACTGGTCCAAGCTCGACATCTGGCAGGCGGCCAGCGACCAGCACCGCGTCTTCGAGGCCCTCAAGCCGATCTACGGCAAGAACTGGCTGGCCACCGGCGGCTCCAAGGGCGGCATGACGGCCACCTACTACGAGCGGTTCTACCCGCGCGACATGGACGGTGTCGTCGCCTACGTCGCGCCGAACGACGTGGTGAACAAGGAGGACTCCGCGTACGACAGGTTCCTGTCGGGCGTCGGCCCGAAGGACTGCCGCGAGGCGCTGCAGGCCGTGCAGCGCGAGACGCTGGTACGCCGTGACGCGCTGGAGAAGAAGTACGCCGACTACCTGACCGCGAACCACTACACCGTCGACACGGTCGGCTCGCTCGACAAGGCGTACGAGGCAACGGTCCTCGACCTGGTGTGGGGCTTCTGGCAGTACCAGCCGGAGTCCGCCTGCGCGGACGTCCCCGACGCCCGGACCGTCAGCGACCAGGCGCTCTTCGACTACGTCGACCAGGTCGGCGGCTGGTCCTCCTACGCCGACCAGGGCCTGGAGCAGTACACCCCGTACTACTACCAGGCGGGTACGCAGCTCGGCTCGCCCACCATCCGGCAGCCCTGGCTGGGCAAGCTGTCCCGCTACGGCTACCAGCCGCCGCGGAACTTCGTGCCGCGCTCCATCCCGATGACGTTCCACCCCTCGGCGATGCGGGACGTCGACAGCTGGGTGCGCCACCACGCCACCCGGATGCTCTACGTCTACGGCCAGGACGACCCGTGGGGCGCCGAGCGCTTCCGCCTCGGCAGGGGGGTGCGGGACTCCCATGTGTTCACCGCGCCGCACGCCAACCACGGGGCCAACGTCGCCGCACTCGTCCCCGCGGAGCGGGACTTCGCGACGAGCCGCATCCAGGAGTGGGCGGGCGTGACCCCGACCGCGGCGCCCCTGGCGCGATACGACCGCACGCTGGACCACCCGAAGCATGAGCTGACGCTCCGCCGGTAGCCGTCCGACGGGTGCGGGGAGCCGCGAGGGGCCGAGGCCCCTCGCGGCGCCCCGCC